>DATLIL010000298.1:0-6093 GCA_035539475.1 Polyangiaceae bacterium | reverse complement strand
AACGAGCACCGGTCACACACGCTCGGTCAGGTCGACGACATGGGCAAGAAGCAGCGCGACCAGGACCGCCGGCTGCGTCGCCTCGAGGAGCTCAGCGGTGGCGAATGAGAACGGCAAGGGCGGCAGTCACACCGACCGCGTCCGGGAGCTCGCCCGGTACATCGCGGACCAGCCGGACGAAATCAGCGAGGTGACGGAGCAGCACTTTCACCTACCGAAGGGGACCACCTTGGAAACGGACCAGACCGGGCGACTGCGGGCCATCTCGCACGACGAAATCACCCTGACCGACCATGGCTCGCCCCCGAAGCCGGAGAGCGAACCGCCGCCTTCGAAGCTATCGCCGCTCGTCGTCGTCTGGGTCGTGGCGCGGAAGTTCCCCCCGTGGGGAGCGGTCGCGGTGGCCATCGCTGGCATCATCGCCTACGTGCTGGTTCGGCGCTGACTGCCGTAGCCACCAGTAGAAGGTCCCGCTGACCCACGGGCGCTCGTCCCATGGGCATCCTGCGCACCACCAGAAGAACAGAGTGAGGGCAGTCACGTCGGCCACCCTACCACGCCTACCGCCCCTCGTCGGACTGGCCGGGAGCGGGCAGGAGGGCGAGGAGCTTGGGGAGGGCGTTGCGTAGTTCGACGATAAGGTCAGCGTCCCGCTTCGCCTGTTCACCGGGCTCGTGTAGTTGCGCTGGCCCAGCCGTCTCCCACTCCCAAAAACAATCGTCCTCCGGCCCGACGTCGTTGCCGTACCCGCGCTCCCACGGTCCCTTCGTCGCCTTCGCTTCCAGCTCCCGCAGCGGCTCCACAACCCCCGCCACCTCGCCCCTGAACTGGGCGATTGCGTCGGCGCGTCCTCGTTCGTAGATGGTGCGGAAGCGCCGCACCAGGCGCGCAATATCGTCCTCGGTGGGCTGCATTGGGTAGCCGTGACACGCCTGAAGCGTTAGCCGCGCCAATGTCCTAAGCTGCTCCTCCGTCGGCGTCGGCTCGTTACTCATTGGTGGGCTCCGGTGGTGCGGGGAGCGGCATCCAGTGGGTCACGTCGTGCGCGGTGCCGTCGTAGTCCATCCAGCGCTCACCGGTCCACACGGCCTCCTCGCAAAACTCGCCGAACTGCGCAACCCAGACCCAGACCTGCGGCTCCGGCAACCGCTCCTTGACCGCAATCCACCGCGGCGCAGCGTCGGAGAGGCCGAGGGTGTAAACGTCCCGCAGGGCGAACCGCTCGTCGTATGTCTCGGTGAGCTCCTCGTCACTCCTCGTCATCCCGTCCGTCCTTCCTTGTCGTCCCCCCACCCGTGGGTGGCGCGTGCTCTCTCACAGTGATCCATGCTTGGCCTGGAGGTTCGTCGATGCTTGGGTCTGCGTTGTCGTCCTCTTCAACCCGGATGGCACAGAGCGCTCCGCACTTGCAGCGCTCCTCCTCGTCCTCATAGAACAGACCATCCTCGTCGGCTTCGAACAGCTCATCTCCGCACTCGGGGCATTCCAGCCACTGAACGCGTCCGCTCATGGTCCACTGCCTTCCTTGTCGTTCCCCGTGCCCGACGCGCGGAGTTTGGTGAGGAGCTTCTCTGCGCCAGGGATGCCTTCGTTCGTGTTGGCCTGGACGATGTACGCGAACACGTATTGCTCACACTCCCCGACCAGCCCGCGCAACTCCGCATTCTCGGCGGTGAGGCGGTCGAGTTCGGAGGCTGGCACGTACTTGACGACGCGGAACGGCGTCTCTGCAACGCGCCCGGCGTAGTCGCGGACCCACTCCTCGTTGTTGCCGCAAAACGCCGTATCGGGCTCGAAGCCGTCGCCGTCATCAAACTCGGCGATGAACAGCGCCGAGTACTTGGGCGGCACTTCGGCAATGATGCTGATGGCTGGGCACCGCGGTCGATGGCCTACGATGATCGCGGGCTTAGGAACCATACCGACCGTTGGCGCGCTGGGCCCTGTGCGCGGACACGTGCAGACAGCGCGGCACCGTTCGATGAAATCCGCAACGCTCCGTGCGGGCGGTGTGATTGGCTCGGTCATCGGGCGGCTCGCTTTCGTTTGGGTTTCAGTTTCGGTTTCGCGCTCACGAGATTGCTCTAGCGCCTGCTCGGTGGCTTGGAGGGCGCTTATCCACGGGACCCAAAACCCGCCATGACACGGCGGCTCCTTCGCGTGCTCTTCGCAGTAGAAGTTCATCCGGTGCAGCTCCCACTTCCGCGCCAACTTCGGGCAACGGCAGCACTTGGGAAACGCCGCCAGCACCCGCCCGAGAACATCCACCCCAACCACGCGCCCCGGTCCGGGAGACGGAGGGGAGGCGTTGCAGCGGGAGACGATGAAGGCGGCGTCTTCTTTCTCCAGGCAATCAGCGACACGGCCGCCCTCGTCGTCGAAAATCTGCCGGTCCGGACTGTGAGCCTTCCACGTTCCGACTCTCCACGGCAGGGGGCTCAGCTTGCTCGGCTCCTCGCCGGTCTGCTCCGTGGCGGGCTCGAGTGCGCTGGCACGAAACGACCGCTCGCCGCACCAGACGAACGTGTCCGGGCCGCCGCTGTAGTCCAGCTTCGTGACGGTCATCACGGCGCCGGTCTCTTTGCACCGGACCGGAGAGCCCACCTGCGGAGTCCAGGTCTGCTCCGTGGCGGGCTTGCGCTGGCCGGTGCCTTGGCAGTCGGGGCATTTGTCGATGATGCCAGAGACATCACTGGCGAATTCACCTTCGCCGTCGCACGCCTCGCACCGCTCGCCCGTCGCGGCGTTCGTTCGGCGCGCATCCGTCGCGGCCAGGACTCGCTTCGTCACGCTCTGGTAGAGCTCGTCGGCACGTGTCGCGCTGAATGGTCTGCCGGCGTAGCAGAGCGCCATGTCGAGCAGTTGGCGCGCGCTCAGTCGTCGACGCTCGATGGCTGCCGGGTCCGTCACTGTCAGGTGATAGGCATCGCGAGCGACCTCGGCAGCGTCGTAGAGCAGCTCAGCAGCATCCAGGCTTCCCTTCAGGCGCTCGACCTCGCGGCGCGCGTCGATGTGGCCAATCTGCTCCGCTTCGGCGGTCGCCTTCCATTGCTCGACCTCGCGGCGGGCTTCGTCGCGCTCGTAGGATGCGTGCTTGGCGCCGTCCCACAGTCTTTGTAGCTCCTCCGCGCGGGACTGGGCGGCGTCTCGCTGACGTACCGTCTCCTCGCACGACTGGCGCATGATTTCGACCATTGCTCTCGGCGTCCATCCGGCGGCTTCGAGGTCCGCGGGGGTGGCGTCGCGGTAGTGGGTGCGCGAGGTGTCGCCCAGTTCCACAACGTCCTGAACCATCAGGCGGTGGCGCATCTCGCGGGGCGCTGTCGCTGTCGTGGTCCAGCTGATCGCCTCGCCCTTGGCGGGGTTGGTGGAGGTCATCACCAGCCCCCGGGAAAAGAGTCGTCGCCGCCGGCCGAGTCGTCCGCATCGCTCTGGACGCTGCCTCCGTAGCCGAGCGGCTTATCCCGACGCTGCTCCCATTCGTAGACGGTTGGCTTGCTCGTCGGCAGCGGCGCCGTGCAGACCTCGTCGTTGCGCTGTCCGGTCCAGGGGGAGTCCGGGTACGCCTCGCGCCAGTTGACCCAGTAGGTCAGTTTCTTGGCGCGGTCGGCGTCCTTGTCGGCGTACTTGCCGCCCTCAGCAGCGGTGCTCTCGAACCGAGCGAGCCACCACTTCAAGCCGTCCAGGTCCGTTTCGCTGGCCCACTGGTAGCCCCCCTTGCGGCTGATGCGCATGTCGTACTTCGGCGGGCGCGGCGCCTTCGGGGCTTCGATGGCGGCTAGCTTCTGGGCGAAGTCGGAGCCGAGAGCATCGACGATCACGCGGATGGCCAGTGCCGGCGGTAGCGCCTTGAATTCGTCGCGCGTCATCGGACCACCTCTCCCGTGAGACTGTCGATGATCTCCGCCGCGCTGCCCGGGTCGAGGTCGGCCTCTTTCTTGTCGAGCTTCCGATTGCACCGCTGCCAGGCCTTCGTGAATTCCCGCTCGTCGGCGGGGCCGAGCTTGCGCGCGAACCGGTCCTTGCGGAAGTCCTCGCCGACCTTGCACTTGAGGTTCCGCCCGCCGAGCAGCTTGCGCGCCTCCTGGGCCTGCTCCCACGTCGTCACGTCGCCGATGAGCGACTCGATTTCTTCGAGCGTCGCCATGTACCGGGCCTGGAGCTCAGCGTCGCCCGTCGCGTCCGGGTCCTCGTCCGGTTCGGCGTGGGTCGTGATGCGGGGCAGGCGCTCCGGCATCTGCAGCACGGTGCCTCGGTCGTCAGTGACGGCGCCGAGCTCGTCCGGGTCGTAGACGCCCATCGTGGCATCAGGGAACACTGCTCGAGCAGCCTCCGTGATGGCACGGCTACGGAGCATCGCGCGCGGGTACTTCTTCCAGTTGTCCTTGCTCATCAGGCCGGCCGCCTGCGCGTCCTTCATGCTGAACGCGAATTCGTGCTCGGGGCGGCCTGGGCGGCCAGCCAGGACCACGCAGCGCTCGTTCGTGCTCTCGACCACCTCGAACACGGCGCCGGGCACGCGACGCAGCACGAGGGCCGCGATGAGCTCCGCCGCCAGGGTCGGCTTGCCGTCGATGATATGCACGCAGCGAAGGGCCTGCATCGGGCCGATGCCGAGCTCTCTGCCGGTCATCATCACGGCGATGGCCTTTTCGGGCGTGTCGACCGCCTTTGGCAGGAACTTGCTCTGAACGAGCGCCTTGGCCTGCTCGCGGAGCGCCTGCCACTCGCCCGGAGCCAGAGCCACACCGCCGCCTTCGTGCTTTACGATTTCGCTTCCCATTGTCTTGTTCTCCTTCTGCGCGTTGGCATTCGGCCAGAGGCCGCGCCTGCGCTTCGTTACCTTCTCGCTAAACGCACCTCGCTCAGCCAGCGCGACGGAGCGCGACAGCAGCTGCTCGAGGTCGGACACTCACCACGTCTCCAAAAAGCTTCGCCCTGCGCACTTCTCGCAGAAGAGCTCCCCGCCTCCCTCGTAGTTGTCGTCCTTGATCAGCCGGTAGCGCGGCAAGGAGACCTCGCACGAGGCGCACTCGGTCGGCGCTTGGCACTTCAGGCACACCTGACGGAACCGGTCCGCCTTCACCTCGAGCATGTCACCATGCCTGTCGCCGCACCGTTCACAGCAGGCCTGGCAGTCCCGGTCGCTGCACTCGGGGCAGACGTAGCCGCGCAGGTTCGCCAGCTGCTCGTTCGTGAGCGCGACGAGGCGACTCACATCCGCCCGGCGCAGGTCGTTCTCATGGTCGTACGGCCGTTCGGCGAAGGCTTGGATGAGGTCGTAGGGGATGTAGTGGGCCATCAGCGGAACCTCCTGTAGCGAACGATGCGGAAGTCCCAGTACTTGTTGCCGCAGGCGGCTAGCTTCTCTCGTGCGGCAGACAGCGACTTGCTCGGCTGCAAATCGGACAGTCGCCACCCGCGCGGGATGCCGCTGTCGTTCAGCTTGTTCGGCCGCTCCTCGATGACGTACAGGTTCGCGCTCATTCGGCAGCCTCCATCGCCGGCGCCGGAATCGTCGGCCTCTCCTCGTTGATGAAGCTCTCCTCCTGCTCCGCCCAGCACGCCGCGAGCCGATGCGCTTCGTCCCAGTCGGCGTGTTTGACGGTGTGCGTGATGTCCCACGACTTCTTCAGCGCCGTGATGTGCCAGGTGTTGAACGCGGCTGACCAGTAGGGGACGAAGTGCCAGCCCTTCTTTACCAGCGCGGGAACAGCGCTCATTTGTTCCCTCCCGCCGCCCTCGGCAGCAGTTCGAGCAGCTCGCGGCACTTGGCCAACGGACGAGCTTGCCGGTCGACGATGCGGCTCAACTCGTCGGCGTCGGCGCCTTCCGCTTCGATGGGCTGCTGCTCGTCGGTCTCCTCGAACGCGATGATCAGGAATCGGCGTGTCATTGTGCTCCTCCAGCCCCGCCGTCCCGAGCCGGACCGCAACGCGGCAGGGAGGGGAGTTGCCTGGCGCTGCGGGCCCGCTCGGAACGGTGAGCCAACGGTTAGAGCTGTAACCTGAGTTAGCGCGCTAATCAAGTCCCTTGATACAGAAATCGACCCGTCTCATTCTGGGCCCCTCACACACGCCTATTGCGCTGTTG
>DATLIL010000297.1:0-9071 GCA_035539475.1 Polyangiaceae bacterium | reverse complement strand
CGAGAGTCCGAGCAGCCACTCGCTGACCTCACGCGCGGAAGCCGCGCCGGCGACAGCCGAAGAGATCGCGACGGACTCGGGCCTCTCGTTACCGTCTGCGGTCGCCGCCAGGCTTTCGAACGGCGACGCCGCCACGGCGATCTTGCCGCAAGCGCCCGGAGCCGCTCCCCGGCCTCCGCCAGCAGCGCCCTCGAACCAGCGCTGGTTGCCTGCCGCACTGGCGGTGGCCTTGCTCGCGTTGCCTTTGGTTTGGTGGGTTTCGCGCGGGACCGCGCCGCCTGCCGCGCCGAACGAGCCGAGCCCCGCGCCGTCGGCCGCTCCCGTCGGCGCCGTCACGACCGTGGCCGTGGCGCCGGCGAAAGCTCTGCCCGAAGTACCGGCCGCGGCCGCGCCGATCACCGCCACGTCCTCACCGCAAGCCAAGCCGCGCGCCGTTGCGCCCCGGCCGAAGCAACGCAAGGTCGACTGCAAGAACCCGTTTACGGTAGACGCCAAGGGTGTGAAGGTTCCGAGGCTCGAATGCTTGTGAAATGCTTGGGTTTGGATTTGGCGGAGTGCCGGGCTTTGTCGTTTGACCTTCCATGCTTTCTGTTGGAAAGCCGCGCCTGTTCGGTCAGTTTTCCATGACTCGGGTCCCTCATTTCGATCGTGATTTGCTTGCAGCAAGATCCCAGCTCGGTCCGCTGACGCGGACCTCGCGGATCTTCACATTGAGTCTGATACTCCTTGGCGCACGTGGGGCAGTGGCACAGGATGCGACCACGGGACCGAGCGAGGAGCTGAAGGCGGAGTGCGCCACGGCCTACGCCGAAGCGCAGCGCAATCGCCAGGCCGGCAAGCAGATGGAAGCCCTGAAAAACGCTGTGTTCTGCGCGCAGGAGGCCTGCCCCCAGCTGCTCGTCGGCGATTGCACGCGCTGGATCGGTGAGATCGAGGCGAGCATGCCCACGATCGTGCTCGAGGCCCGCGACGACCAGGGCAACCCACTGTCGAACGTGCAGATAGCGATCGACCACCAGCGCTCGATCGCCTGGCTGAACGGGCGCGCGTGGGACATCGATCCTGGCGAACACCACTTCTATTTCGAGCACGATGGACGATCCGTCGAACGCCGCTTCGTGGTCGTGGAGGGCAAGAAGAACCAGCGCCTGGTCGTGACCTTCCCGCGCACGCAGCAGCCCGACCAGGCTCCCGCGCCGGGCGAGCCCGAGCAGGCGGGCAAGAGCCCGCTGATCTACGTCCCGCTCGGCTTGGCCGTCCTGGGCGGCGCCGGCTTCGCCTACTTCGGTCTGAAGGGCAACGCGGCCTACGACGAGCTCGAGGGCGACTGTGCGCCCCGCTGCAGCGACGCCGAGCTCGATCCGGTGCGCCGCGACTGGCTCCTGGCCGATGTCTCGCTCGGCGTGTCCGTGGTTTCGCTGGGCGTTTTCGGCTGGCTCCTGCTGTCCAGTGACGGCTCTCCCCCGCCCGCCGAGGTCGACGTCTCGCCCGCCGGCGCCGCCGTGCGTTACCGCGCGCACTTCTGAACGCTCGCTGAACAAGTTGTACCGCGCGCGTACAACCTGCACCGCGCCGGCACAGCCGCAGGTGATCGGCAGTGTTTTTCTGCCGTTTCCGCCGCGCTAACGCCCGGCATCGTTCTTGCGATGCGCCTCGTCGTTCCGAGGAGAGAACGATATGGCGCTTCGAACTCACTGTTTGCTCATCGCTGCGGCCGGGCTGATCTCGGGCTGCGCCGCCGAAGGTGTCGACGAACCCGCTCCGGGCTCCAACTCGTCGGGAGGCTCGACCAGCATGGCAGGGTCGACGACGGGTGGCACTCCCACCGGGGGAACGCCGGGAACCGCGGGCAGCACGTCGACCGGCGGAACCGGCGCAACGACACCAACGGGTGGCACTCCCGGCAGCGGGGGAACGCCGGGAACCGCAGGCACTGGCGGCACACCGGCGGGAGGAACCTGCACGCCGCTCGATCCGAGCGATCTGCTCGCCAACTTCGATGGCGGCGTCGCGCACGTCGAGGCGGTGGCCGGCCGTGATGGTAGCTGGTTCCAGCTGAAGGACACATCACCCGCCGGAGTGATCACGCCGCCCAAGGTGGAGATGACGCCGCTGCCAGCGGAGGCCGGCGGCGCCTGCACCAGCGCGTTCGGCTACCACACGACGGCCACCGGCTTCGTCGACTGGGGCGCCGGCGTCGCCGCGCACTTCATCCCTCGCGACAGCACGAGCATGTTGCTCACCGCTTACGACCTCAGCGCGTACACGGGCATCGCGTTATGGGCCAAGGCTGGCACGACGATCACCGCCAACGTCAGCATCTCCAACAAGGACACCGCGACGATGGACGACGGCGTCGCGGAGACCGGCGCGTGCAACAAGGCGGCGGCCGCGCCCGACCCCACGCGCTGCGGCGATCACTTCGGCAAGGACATCCTGATCGGCGCGGACTGGCAGGAGTTCGTCATCCCGTTCGCGACCATGAGCCAGAAGGGCTGGGGCGCGCCCGCGGTGCCGTTAGACCTCACCAAGACGTACACGCTCCGCATCAAGGTCAAAGGCGACTTCGACCTCTGGATCGACGAGGTGCGCTTCACCCACTGAGCCCAGTCACCGCTTCCTCGATCGAGTGACCTCACGTGAAACGAACCTTTCTCACCGTCATGTTGGCCCTGACGTTCGCAACAGCAGCCCGCGCGCAGGCGCCGGCAGAAGCTCCGGAGCCGGAGGCGCCACCTGCGGCCGCAGCGCCTCCCGCTCCCGCGCCCGCCCCGCTCGAGGAGGACGAGGAACCGGCAACGGCGCCCGCGCCGCCCCCGCCGCCGAAACAAGCCGCGGCCAAGCCCAAAGCCGAGGCGCCCGAAAACAACAACGGCGGCACGGTGGGCTTGAATCCGGCATTGCCTCAGTACGGCGACGAGGTGACGACGCGACCGCGCGATCTCCCTCTCGTCGGAACGGGTGGGCTCGAAGTGCACGGCTACCTGCGCGCTCCTCTCCGTGTGGGGGTCGGCGCCAAGAACGACGGCAGCAGCGGCCAGGAGCTGCACTCGCCACCGCACATCCCGGACGGCAGCTTCACCGACTGGCGCTACCTCGATCTCCTGCCGGGGCCCTGGGCCGAGATCATGTTCTCGTACGGGAACCCGCGTGCCAAGGGCACCGTTTCGATCGCCAGCTACAACCAGACCATCGCCAGCTATCGCGACCTGCAGTCGCAGCTCGGCATCAATCAGGCCTTCGTCACGCTCAACTTTCCGGGCTCGGTCGGCCCGAACGGCGATCTCTCGCTGACCGTCGGCTCGTTCAGCAACCGCTACGGAACGGCAGGCAAGTACGATGCGGGCAAGTACGAGACGTACCTGTTCGGGCGCACTCGTGCCGCCGGAGAGACGCTCTCCTTCAAGTATCAGCTCACGCCCAGCCTCGCGCTCTACCTCGAGCACGGTGTCGGCGCGAAGCTCGACGTGGTCCCGTTCGGAACGGTGGCGACGACCGATCCGACGCTCGATCGTCCCGAGTACCTGCCCTACTCCGGGCCGGAGCCACAGGGATCGACCTTCTTGCACCACGCTCACGCGGGCGTCGGTTTCGGCAAGGTGCTGCGTGTCAACGCGCACTATCTGACGAGCTTCACGCCGGACGATCGCAGCGCGCTCCTGCCTGCCGGCTCCACGGCGATGCAGGGCTACACCGGCTCTCACAGCGGCCGCATGAGCATCTACGGCGGCGAGGCTCGCTTTAGCGGCGGCGTCTTCGGCGACGGCTACCTCGGCTACTCGCGCGTCGACGCTCGTCACATCCTGCCACTCGCCGACGCGATCGAGGTGCTGCACTCGTCGGGTGGCTGGCAGTTCAAGAACAACTACTTCGGCGGCTTCGATCCGCGCACACGAACGAAGCCGCCAGACGACAGCGGCACGGTCGACACGGTGCTTTTTCAGTACGCGCTCAGCTTCGGCAAGATAGCGCGCTACCCCACGCGCTTCAGCGGCCAGGGACCGGATCTGACGCTGACCCTGTTCGGCATGTTCAACTCGGTGTCGAGCGAGACGCAAAGTCACGACAAGCTGAAGTACGGCGCCGACCTCTTCTACTCGGCCTTCGAGGCGCTCGCGTTCGGGGCGCGCTACGACCTCGTGCAGCCGAACCTGAACGACAACGATCAGTCGTTCTCCGTGCTCTCGCCCAGCATCGTGCTGCGCACCGCGTTCGTGGCTCGCGAGCGCGTGACGCTGCAGTACTCGCGCTACTTCCTCGGCGACGAAGCCTATCCGTCGTTTCCGTACGAGCTCACCGAAGCCGACAAGGACGTCATCATGATCTCGGGCTCGATGTTTTTCTGACCCAAAGCAAGGAGACAATTTCGTGACCAGCCAACGCCTCGATCCAAAGACCCTCGTCGTGCGCGGCACCGCCGCCGAGCGCGGCCGAAAGACGTGGGTCGCGCCGGACCAGAGCCCGTGCCAGCACCTCTGCTACGGGCGCATCCTGCTCGACTCGAGCACGCCCAAGCTGCGCTTCGAGACTCACGCGCGCGAAACCGCGCTGATCTGCCTGTCCGGCACCTGCACCGTGAAGGTGGGCAGCCGCAGCGAGACGCTCGAGCAGTACGACGCTCTCTACGTCCCCCGGGGGAGCCTGGTCGAGATCTCGACGTGGTCGCAGGTCGATCTCGTCGAGTGCGGCTCGGAGGTCGACGGCGACTACCCGCTGCAGGTCGTGCGCTACGCCGACGTGCTCAAGGATCCAGCGCTGCATTTCACCACCGGTTCGGAGGCCACGACGCGCACGCTGAACATCCTGATCGGCAAGAACGTGCAGGCGGGCCGCATCGTGGCGGGCTTCACGCGCTCGGCGCCGGGCCACTGGACCAGCTGGCCCCCGCACGAGCACGCCGAGCTGCTCGAGGAGCTTTACCTCTTCTTCGACATGCCGAGCCCGGCGTTCGGCGTGCAGTTCGTCTACACCGACGCTGGCGATCCCGAGCTCGCGGCGGTGGTGCGCGACGGCGACGCCGTGCTGATGCCTCGCGGCTACCACCCCAACGTGTCGGTGCCCGGCCACGCCATCAACTTCGTGTGGCTGATGGCGGCGCGCCGTGAAGTCCAGGACCGCGTGTTCGGCGTCGTCAACGTGCAGCCCGAGTTCAAGCAGGGCGGCTCCGGGCTCGAAGCCAGCCGGCGCTGAGGCGACACGATGCAGCGCTCCATCATCGTCGACGATCGTCCACTGTCCCTGCAGGCCGCCGGCAAGAGCCGTTACCGCTGGACGATCTGCCTCCTGCTCTTCGCCGCCGCGACCATCAACTACGTCGATCGCCAGGTGCTCGGCGTGCTCAAGGGCACGCTCAGCCGGGATATCGGCTGGAGCGAGGTCGACTACGGCAACGTGGTGACGGCATTTCAGGGTGCGTATGCGCTCGGCATGCTGGGCATGGGCCGGGTGATGGACTGGCTGGGCACGCGGCGCGGCTTCTCGCTCGCGGTCGTGGTGTGGAGCATCGCCGCCAGCCTGCACGCGCTGGCGGCGAGCGTCGGCGGCTTTTCGATGGCGCGCTTTGCACTGGGCCTGGGCGAAGCTGGCATGTTCCCGGGCGCGGTGAAGACCGTCGCCGAGTGGTTCCCGAAGAAGGAGCGCGCCTTTGCCACGGGCCTGTTCAACTCGGGCACCAACGTCGGCGCGATCATCTGCCCGATCGCGGTTCCGCTGATCGTCGAGGCGTGGGGCTGGCGCGCTGCTTTCTTCGTTACGGGGTTGCTCGGCTTCGTCTGGCTCGTTGCCTGGCTCTCGCTCTACGGCGCTCCCGAAGCCCACCCGCGCGTCTCACCCGCCGAGCTCGAGCACATCCGCTCCGATCGCGAGGTCTCGGGCGGCAAGCTGCCGTGGCGCGCGGTGCTGCCGCACCGGCAGACCTGGGCCTTCGCGGCGGGAAAGTTTCTGACCGATCCGTTCTGGTGGCTGTACCTGTTCTGGATCCCGGACTTTCTGCAGAAGCAGCACGGGCTGAAGCTCTTGCAGGTGGGTCCGCCGCTGGTCGCGATCTACCTGCTGTCCGACGTCGGCAGCATCGCGGGCGGCTGGCTCTCGTCCCGGCTGATGCAGCGCGGACAGAGCGCGAACCGCGCGCGCAAGACGGCCATGCTGATCTGCGCCCTCTGCGTCGTGCCGATCATCTTTGCGGCCAGGGTCGACTCGCTCTGGGGCGCGGTCGCGCTGATCGGCCTGGCCACCGCCGCACATCAGGGCTTCTCGGCCAATCTGTTCACGCTGACCTCGGACATGTTTCCGGCGCGGGCCGTTGGTTCCGTCGTCGGTGTGGGCGGCATGGCCGGCGCCGTCGGCGGCATGTTCATCGCGCAAGCCGCGGGCCACGTGCTCGAGTGGACGCAGAGCTACTACTCGCTCTTTCTCGCCGCCGGCGCCGCGTATCTGCTCGCGCTCGGCGTGATTCACCTGCTCGTGCCGCGGCTCGAAGCCGTGAGGATTTCGGAGTCAGCTTCATGATCGACACTGCTTGGGATCTCAGCGGACAGGTGGCGCTCGTCACCGGCTCTTCCACCGGCATCGGCCGCGCGATCGCGCTCGAGCTCGGGCGCGCGGGCGCCGATGTCGTCTGCCACGGCCGCGACGACGCTGCCGAGGAGCTCGTGCTCGAGCTCCGCAATCTGGGAAGACGCGCCTTCGGCATGCGCGCCGACCTCTGCGACCACGCGAGTCACGACGAGCTCGTGCGACGCGCCATCGCCGAATTCGGAAGGCTCGACATCCTGGTCAACAACGCCGGCCTGATCCGGCGCGCGCCTGCCGTCGATTACTCGGACGACGACTGGCAGACGTTGCTCGAGGTCAACCTGACCGCCGTCTTCCGGCTTTCGCGCGCCGCGGGTCGTCAGATGCTGGCCCAGGGTCGGGGCAACATCGTGAACATCGCTTCCCTGCTGTCTTTTCAGGGCGGGATCCGCGTTCCGGCCTACTCCGCGACGAAAGGTGCGGTGGCGCAGCTGACCAAGGCGCTGGCCAACGAGTGGGCCGCGAGCGGCGTGAACGTCAACGCCATCGCGCCAGGCTACATCGCCACCGACAACACCGCCGACCTGCGCAAAGATCCCGAGCGCAGCCGGCAGATCCTCGAGCGTATCCCCGCCGGGCGCTGGGGTGAGGCGGCGGACATCGCTGGCGCAGCGGTCTTCCTGTGCTCGCGCGCCAGCCGCTACATCCACGGTCACGTGCTGGTCGTCGACGGGGGGTGGATGGCCCGATGAGCCCGCTCGAGTTACGCCCCAAGGAGCTGTGCCGCTACGACCTCGTCAGCCTGGGCGAGGTCATGCTGCGGCTCGATCCTGGCGAGGGCCGGATCCACACCACGCGCTCGTTCCAGGTCTGGGAAGGCGGCGGCGAGTACAACGTGGCGCGCGGACTGCGACGCTGCTTCGGCCTGCGTACGGCAATGCTGACGGCGCTGGCCGACAACCCCGTCGGTCGGCTGCTCGAAGATCTGATGCTGCAGGGCGGCGTCGACACGTCGTTCGTCCGCTTCGTGCCGTACGACGGCGTGGGACGTGCGGCGCGTAACGGCATCAACTTCACGGAGCGCGGCTTTGGGCCGCGCGGCGCCGTGGGCTGCTCCGATCGCGGGCACACGGCGGTCGCCGGACTGCAGCCGGGAGACCTCGATTTCGAGCGTGTTTTCGCCAGAGACGGCGCGCGCTGGCTGCACACGGGAGGCATCTTCGCGGCTCTCTCGGAGACGACACCCAGCGTTGCGGCCGAGGCCATGCGCCACGCGCGCGAGCACGGCGCCGTGGTGTCCTACGACCTCAACTACCGGCAGTCACTGTGGAAGGCTCACGGCGGCACGCCGCGCGCACGCGACGTGAACCGCGAGCTGGTCGAGCACGCCGACGTCCTGTTCGGCAACGAAGAGGACTTCACCGCGGCGCTGGGCTTCGAGAGCGGCGGCGATCATGCCTACTCGTCGCTCTCGCTCGACGGCTATCGTCGCCTGCTGCGCCGGGTCGTTCAGGCGTTCCCCAACCTGCGCGTGGTCGCGACCAGCTTGCGGGTAGCGGCGAACGCGGGCGTCAACTCCTGGGGCGGCCTGCTCTACACCGGTGGTGAGTTCTACGAGGTCGCTCCGCGCGAGATCGCCATCCTCGATCGGGTCGGCGGCGGGGACTCGTTCGCCTCCGGCATCATCTACGGCCTGCTCGCGGGCGAATCGCCCGACGTCGCACTGCGCTGCGGCGTGGCGCACGGCGCGCTGGCCATGTCGACACCCGGCGACACGTCGATGGCGTCCCTGAGTGAGGTCTTGAAAGCCATGAACGGCGGCAACGCGAGGATCGACCGATGAAACACCCCGAACCGGATCTCATGCGTGTGGTGGGCGAAAAGCCCGGCTTTTTCAGCCCGGAACCCGGGCTCCGCCGCCGCATCCTGGCGCACAACCCACGCCTGATGCTGGTGCAGCATCACATGGAGCAGGGCTGGGTCGGTGCTCGTCACAGCCATCCCCACGATCAGCTGGTCTACGTCATCTCGGGGCTGCTCGAGATCACCGTCGGCGAAGAACGCTTCGTCGTGCGCGGCGGCGATAGCTTCGTCGTCAAGGGCGGCGTCGAGCACCAGGCGTCCGCGCCCGAGCCCGCCATGGTGCTCGACGTCTTCACCCCCACCCGCGACGACTACCTGCCACAGGCGCCATGAAGCTCCGCTTCACCCTCCTGTCCGCGTGCCTCGTGGGCTGTCTCAGCACGCCCGAGGCGCGGGCGCCGGAACCCGGTCACGTGGCGCGCTGGGACGCTCCGCTCGTGCACAACGACTGGCTGTCGGAGTTCACTCCCAAGGACAAGGGGCGCTTCGGCCTCGACAATGTCTCGCTCGAGAGCGAGGGCGGCGCGTTCGAAGACTTCTTGCGGGTGCAGTACTGGAAGGGCTCGGCCAGTCCGAGCGCCAGCCGCCGCGCCGGCGTGAAGGAAGGCGGCGCGCAATGGTTGGGCCAGCTGCCCTCGGGCCCGGCCGATCACGCGTTCCTGCGTTACTTCGTGCGCTTCGCCAGCGATTTCGAG
>DATLIL010000296.1:0-1801 GCA_035539475.1 Polyangiaceae bacterium | reverse complement strand
TGCGGATGACGCTCGGCGTGCTGAGCCAATAGCGATAGCGCCTCGGAGGTCCGTCCACCGCGCAGCGCAGCGTCGGCCGCCCGGATGAGCTGCATCTCGGCTTCAAGGTGTTGCTCGGGCTTCGTTTCCTCCACCGCGGGCTCGGTGGGCTCGGCGGCGCGCGCGACACGAGGCGCTCCGCTGCGCTTCGGCGCTTCGTCTGCCTCGAGCGGAAGGTCTTCGACCTTGAGCGGAGCAGCTGCTTCGGCGCGAGGCGTGTGAGCAGCAACCTTCTTGGGTGCGGCGGGAGCAACGACTGCAGCGACGGGCTTCGAGTCCGGCTGAGGAGTGTAGTTGTAGTAGGTGACGGTTGCCGCAGTACCACCAGCGACGACCACCAGCGTTGCGCCGACCTTGGCGGCGAGCGTCCCGAGAATCCCCTTGGCTTGCGCCGTGCTCGTGGCGAGCGCGGCCGTACCGGCGGTACCGATCCCGATTGCCCCCACCCGCAGCAACACTGCGTGCCTGACGCGCGCCTCGTCCTCGACCGTGGGATCGTCTCCCAGGCTCGCGGCGTCGAGCAATGATCGAGCCCTTACATTGAGCTCATCCATGACGAACCTCTTTCTGCGGAACCCGCCTCGAGAGCGCGCGGTTGAACGCCTTGCGCGCCGCGCGTAGTCGCGAATAGACCGTGTTGACGTTGCAACCGGTCGCTTCCGAGATCTCGGGCACGCTCATGCCCTCGAGCTCTGCCAGCTCGAAGACGGCCGCCTTGTCCTCATCGAGCTGCCCCAGCAGCTGATGCAGGATACGGGAGGCCTCTGCGCGGCTGACCTGCTCCATCGGATCATCGCGAGTGTCGACCAGGAGCTCCGGGTCGTGCACCACCGACGTGGTGGCGTGACCCGCTCCTTTGCGGCGCCTGCTGCGCCTGTAGTTGTTGACGACGTGTAACAAGATGCCGAATACCCATGTCTTGAGAGAGCTCCGACCTTCAAAGCGATCCAATCTTCGGTACACCGTGACGAAAACTTCCTGGACGACGTCATCGACTGAGCTGTCGATGACACCGAGCCGGCGGGCCGTTCGCCACACGCTGGGAAATGTTTCGGCGTACACTTGATCGAAAGTCGGCCGGACAAACTCCTCCTTTGTCGCCTGCACCCGGGACCCGGGTGGGGAGCTAGGAGGGGCCTCGTCGGGGGGAGAGGAGGGAAGCAGCAGGGGAGCGATCGCTGTCAAAACGGAGGGCTCGAGCAGGCGGCCGTCCGAATTGACGACTCACCTGTCCCGTCCGTGTCCGCGGCGTAGGGGTTCCATCATCAGTTTTACCCTAGACGGCCCCTTGCCATCTAGTTGGAACCAAGGTAGGGCAGTAACCTACGCGCCGTAGGTTTCCAGCCCTCGAGCAGGCTGTCGCGAGAACCTGTCCGGCGAGCGAAGCCTGGCGCTGGTGCGTGTTAATCTGCTGCCCGCGGAATGGCCGGCGCTCTTCTCGGTAGACCAACCCAAGCTCTCCGAAGAAAAACCCAAGCATACGGCGTGTTTGCGGGTGTGGCCCTGGCCGCGTCGGTGGTTGCCAGCCCGGCCCACGCAGAGAGCCAGCTGACGCTGCAATGGTCCGCTCCGAGCGACTGCCCGGTCGCCGCCGAGGTGGAAGAGGAGATCAGGCGCTCGCTCAGTCACCTGCAAGCCAGTGGCCCGGTTCGAGTGCGGGGAGACGTCGAACAAGACGAAGAAGAGTATTCGCTGCGCGTCCGGGTCGAGCACGAAGGCGACGTCAGCGAGCGCGTGCTCTCGGTTCGAGACTGTCACGAGG
>DATLIL010000295.1:0-2714 GCA_035539475.1 Polyangiaceae bacterium | reverse complement strand
TACATAGACCGCGTGTGCGACGTGCATGGTGAGCTGATGCTGAGCATGACGCTCGTCGGTGGCTTCGCCTGGAAGGTGGAATCAGCGGTGGCGCGCTTCTTCCGCACGCACCTGAGCGGCGTCGAGGGAGCGCCCCACGAGCTGGTCTCCGGCCTCGCGCCCGTGCCGCCACCGGCCGCGCACCTCTGCTGCTCCATCGACTGGATGCACCCGACGGCCGGCGAGCTCGGCATGGCCGGTGGCGAGCCCTTCGTGCACGCGGGAGCGGCGGCGCGCCGTGAAGCCCTAGAGCAAGCCTGCCTGGCGGCGCTCTCGCCGAAGCTTCAGGCGCGCTTCCAGGCCATGCTCGGCGTCGCGCGCGACTACGCCCTGCTGCGCGAGCAGCAGTCGCGCAACCTTACGCTCGCCTGGCCCAACGTGCGGGCGGTCCTTCGCCGCCTCGGAGCCCGCGCCGTGCAGGCCGGCGCCTTCGACGCGCCCGACGACGTATTCTGGATCGAGCGCGGCGAGCTCGAGGACGCGCTCGCAGGTCGCTCGCTCAGGCGCCGGATCGCGGAGCGCCGCGCCCGCTGGCAGCGTCAGCGCCGCCTGATGCCACCCCTCAATGTCGGCGTGATGCCGGGCTTCATCGGCAAGATGTTCACCGACTTCGAACGCGATCTGCGCGGCGGCACGCACGACGACGCCGACACGGCCATCAAAGGGGTTCCCGCCAGCGCCGGGCGCGCCACCGGCCCCGTGCGTATCGTCCGCACGCCCGCCGACTTCGCCAAGTTTCAGGCTGGCGAGGTGCTAGTCGCCACGGCCACGGCCCCCGCCTGGACGCCGCTCTTCGCGCGCGCCGCGGCTGTGGTCACCGACGCTGGCTCTGTCGCTGCTCACGCCTCGCTCGTCGCCCGCGAGTACGGCGTGCCCGCCGTGGTCGGCACCGGCGACGCAACCCAGCGCCTCAGCGACGGCGATCTCGTCCACGTCGACGGGACAAGAGGCCGCGTCGAGGTCGTGCGCAAGGGCGGAGAACCGCACGGCGCGTGACGGTTGCCGCGCGTTGTCTGACGGACCTCGACGAAGCCGACATCTACCTGCGCGCCCAAAGCAAGCGCGAAGGTGATGAACGTGGCCCAGCACCTCGCGAGCCGCGCCCATCCGCCTGCCTCCGGCGGACCTCATCACAAAGCGCGTGCTGGCGATCAGAGCGCTCACAGAGTCGACGGACGTGGACGGCGCCTCGGCGGCCCAGGCCTGGGTCCTTTACCAGCGACCGCCCCGGCCGCCGCCGCCCGAGCGACCGCCGCCGGAGCGCTCTTCCGCCTCGTTGACTCTGAGCGTGCGCCCATCCAGGTCAGCACCGCTCATGGCGGATATCGCACTCTGGGCCTGCTCCTGCGAGCCCATGGTCACGAAGCCGAAACCGCGCGACTGCCCGGTCATGCGGTCCGAGATGACCTGAACGTCGACAACCTCGCCGTGAGCCGAAAACGCATCACGGAGACTTTGGTCGTTAGAGCTGAAAGAAAGATTACCGACGTAAAGACGATTTGCCATTTTGATTTCTCGTAAACTGGTCCCTAGTTCGTCGCTGCTCCGGCGGGACCGAACCGGGCAGCGAAATCTTTGGCTTGGCTAGGCCGCGTATTCGGGTTTCAAGCTGTCCCGCGTGTCGCGCGAGTCGGCCCAATCAGGTTGCGACGCGCGTTGCAAGCTCGCGGATCGAAAGCAGGGATACGAGCGGACATTGTCGTCGAGGCGTTCGCGACAAAGCAGACGACCGAGCTCACTATCGCGCGAGCTCAATCGGCGACTCGTGCCGCCGAGGGCCGCATGCAATAGCGACAGCGCGTCCGCTTGCTCGAGGATTCGTCGCTGGCAATGCGGACACCGCCGCAGCGAGGGTTCTGCGTCGAGCGCAGCTTCGAACGCGCTGGATCCGGCGCGTCCCAATCATCATTATCCATTCGATTCCGTTGCGCCCTTTCGGGCGATTGCGACAGGTGGCGAAGCAGAGCCCTACCGTCGCACGGATCGAACTGATGCTGGAGCTACCGCGAGCGCGGCAACTACTTAGAGGGCGGACCTTACGCGCGTTCGCTCCTCAAGTCAAGACGGAGCTAGAGAGGTTCGGTTGATCGTACAGCTCACTGTTACGCGGCCAGCCGTAGCTCGGCGCGCGCAGAACGCGTTGCAAAGAAGGGCCGGACGTTCCGGACTGTGGCACGGCAGTGCTACGCACCGTCGGGGTCAGGCGGAGTAGTGGTTTCGAGCCGAGCAAGCAAATCCTTCGCCGCCTGCAAGCGCAAGCAGGCCTCGTGCACCGTGTCGCTCACCATCACCTTGTCGGCTCTCGGCATGACCTGCATGCGCTTGAATAGCGACTCGAGAGCTGTGCACGCCGCCTCGATGCTCAGCTTGGCGATCTGGATCTCGTCAGGAATATTTGTCGTCATCCACGCTCCCTTTCGTCGCTGGCCAATTGATCAATAGCTCACGGAAGCGCAGCCAACGCAAGCTCGACCGCGCTGTCGTGACCAAATCACGATCCTCCGCGTGCTAAGGTGACGGCAATCCATGCAGCCTTCGGAAGGAGCGCCGACCATCGAGCGCGTGTTGTGTGCGCTCGACGTCGAGCATCCCATCGTAGGCGCGATCTCGCTCGCGAGTTTGATTGCTACACGCTTCGGCGTGCCGCTCCAGGTGCTGCACGTCGAAGCTCGCGG
>DATLIL010000294.1:0-4362 GCA_035539475.1 Polyangiaceae bacterium | reverse complement strand
GCCGAGTTCCACCGACTCCTTGATCTGCACCACGCAGCCGAGGATGTGAGTCACCTCCTCGAACTCGACCGTCATCCTGTCGCCCTTGCGCGGCGTGTGGCCGGGCAACGTCAGCGGTAGTGACTCGGTGGAGCACACGGGGATGAGCTCCGACACGTCCGAGCTCTGCCGCACGATCTTGTTGTAGCCGACAGCGACGCGAGGATTCAGCTCCTTCGGCCCGCAAGGCAGCGGCAGTCCATGCTTCTTGGTCCCCATCAGCCTGGGAGTGTCGTAGCGCCGATCGAGCAGCCGCCACGCCTCGCCGTCCCATTCGTAGTCGACGGTTCCGTGGCGCTGCTGGTAGACGTACTGCGAGGGGCGCGGTGTTCCCTCGGGGCTGCACTGTTCGCGCGCCCGCGCGGCGTTCGTCTCGTAGGGCCCCGTCACCGAGCAGTCCTCGCCCGTTCGACACGCGCCAGTGGTGCCGTCCGGATCGGCTGCCGCCTGGTAGCGCGAGGCGCGAGTGCAGGCGTCGCTGACGGCTGCCTCACCCTCGCCGCTGACCGCTTCGCTGGCCTGGCACTCCTCGTCGTCCGCCGTCGAGGGGTAACCCTTGGTCCTCGTGTGCGGATAGCTTGGTGGTCCTCCCGAGCTGTCGCCGCAGAACCACTCCGAGAGCGTTCCGGTCATTCCCTCTACGACATCTCCGAGCCCCAGCGTATCGATGGGTACCCCGGCGTTCGTCAGGGGCGCAGTCCACAGGTCGTCGATGATGCCGCCCGACTTCGCGCAGAGGTAGTCGAAGGAGTCGTCCACGACGGGCAGGCCCTCGGTGGTGCGCGTGCTCGCTGCAAAACCATGCAGACCGTTCGCGTCTTCGTTCGACAGGGCCGCAGCTGCCGCCACCATCGGCGCCACGTCACGGACGGTGCTGGCCATGTCGTGAAGTGCCGTCAGCGCCTCGTAAACAGGATCCTTCGTGGAGTCGTAGAGCGAGCTCACCGAGTCGCGCACGGACTTCAAGGGAGGGATGGCGGCAAGGGTGCTGCCGCCGGTGATCCAGGCGAGCCCCGCTGCGACGATGATTCCGAGGATTGCGAGCCCTTCCACGAGCTTGAGCGCCACCAGGATGGCGAGCAGTCCCGCCATCACCAGGTTGATGAGGACGATGAGGTTCATGCTGCGCGCGTGCAAGATCGCCGATGACAGGGCAGCCTTGTCCGCGTGGTCCTGCAGCCCTTCGCGAAACGCAATCGCCTGAGCCGTCCCGATCAACGAGTAGAGCATGGCGATCGCGAACACAGCGAAGAACACGGCGATCAGCGAGATCGCACCGCGGTCGTCGCCTCCGGGCGGATGCGTTGCCTGCATCAGCTGCCTCCCTCCTGGTAGGAGTCGGCACCCTGGTTGGGAAGCGTGGTCTCAGCCTCGAGTACGGTGAAGAACGAGTCGCGCGCGAGCGCGAGCAGGCCCCGTGGATCCTCTGCCTGGTCGAAGCGCTGCTCGATGCTGAGCAATCCGGCGGTGCTCGTGTTGCCGTTCGATGCTTCAAAGCTCTCGGCGAGCAACCGAGCGAGCGAGCGACACACCAAGGCTCGCACGATCGGAACCGAGCACTGATAGAAGTAGGTGACCCGGATCGTGACGGTAGCCTTCGGCTCGACACTCTCCGCGAGCACAGCGGAGCCCGGCGCCGCCTGCACCGTTACGACGGCCGCGCCGCGCGTGTAGGCAAGCGCCCGAGTGAGCTGCCCGGAGAGGCCATTCGGCAGACCATCCTCCAGACTCTGCCCGACCGAGCGTCCGTCGAGGCGGGGAGCGAGCGTGAGCAGCGGTTGATACGCGGCGTTTCGAATCGGTCGCATCCGCGCTCCGCCCTGGGTCTGCGTAGCGCCCTCGACCACGTCTTGCACGGATTGCAAGAAGCCGGCTCCAAACGAATCGCTCGGGGACGGGCTCGCGGTGCCTACGCCAAGACCGGCAAGCAGGTCCTCCATGCCGGTGCCTGCATCGGCCTGGCCGTCGCGCAGCGAGCCGCGCTCCGCCTTGCCGTGCTGTTCCGGATCGTCGTTGAGCACGACGATGGCCGTGCGCACCGCCCGGTTGGCCGCGTGCTGCACGACGAGTTTGGCCGTTGCGACCAAGCAGAGCTGGCAGATCCCGAGGAACAGCAGGAACAGCGGCGGGAACGCGAACAGGAACTCGACGTACACCGCCCCGCGCTCGTCGCGAGGAAGTGTCATGGGAGCTAAGCGAGCCATGGCTCGACCAGGTCCGCTACGTAGAGCGTGGAGAGACAGGCGATGGCGATCGCAGGCCCCATCCGCATCTCGGTCATGGCCTCCGGCGCCGGCGAATGGCGCCAGCTCGCGGGCAGCAATGGGCCGAGCAGGAGCATCACGGCATTACGCAGGACCGCGAAGAGCCTCCCCGCGTACGCGAGCCTCACGAGCGCGATCACCGCGAGCACGACGAAGGCGCCGAACTCGAGTTCGATCCCTCTGACCGGACCGAGCAGGGCGCCGAGCGCGGCGAAAAGCTTCACGTCACCGCCGCCGATGCCGCGGCCTCGACTCGCGCGGTAGAGCACGCCCGGCACGATCAGGCACGCGAGCAGACCGGCCAGTCCCCAGATTGCCGCCGAGCTGCCGCCCGTCACGCCGTGCAGCAGGAGTGCCACGGGGACGAGAGGCAGGGTGAGCCAGTTCGGGATGCGGCCGGTGCGCGCGTCCCAACCTGCGGCGAGCAGGGTTACGAGCAATGCGACGTGAGTGATCGGGTTCATTGGTTTCGTGCCTCCAACGGCAAAGAGCGGGCGCGCGGCCAGCCCGGGCTACCGCGCCCGCTCTCGGTCCTCGGTGTTCACTCCGTCGCGCCGGTCGTGCCCTCGCCGTTCTTCCCTCCCAGCTTCTGGATGTTGTCGGTCGAGCTCTCGACCTTCTCCTTCACGGCGCCACCGAACTTGTTCCACGACACGATGCCGAGAACGGCGATCAGGACGAGGATGATGACGTACTCGACCGTCGACAGGCCGCGCTCGTCGCGGGCAAAGGCGGTCTTGGTCATGGCGCTGCGGACCTTGTTGATGAGCGTGTTCATTGTTTCTTTCCTTCTTTCGGGGGTCTTGGGCGGGCATGTTTTCCCGCTGCTGTCTTGATTTCGGCCGTGGCGCTCAGCTCGTTGCGTGCCCGTGGCAAAAAAATGTCGAGCGTCAGGGAAACGGCAGCAGGAGCCACGTTTCTCGGGCGACGTAGGCGCGGACGAGCGCCGGACCGAGCGAGGCGACGGCGAACGCCAGCCCGATGGCGACCAGCGCCAGAATGACGGTGTACTCGACCGTCACGGAGCCACGTTCGTCCCGAAGTACTCGGGGCGCGGTGCGAGGAGCCTGCATATCCCTGTGTCGGCTGCAGCAACGCTCTTGATGCGCAGCTCAGCGAAAAAATCTGAAATGGTTCGGGCGGACGCTGCCGTCAGCGCTCCACGAGGCGCTGGTGCCTGCCGAGTCGCGTGGCTCCGGGCCCTTCGCCTCCTCCCAGAGCAATCGGCACGCAACGATTAGCGGGGCTGGTCGATGACAGGTTCAGAGCGCACGAGCGCCCAACAAGGACGCGTCTTCCATGAACCGATTCTCACATCCCCGCCAGAAACTCGTTTCCTGCTTGGTGCTGCCGGTCCTGGCGCTTGCTTGCAGTGCTCCGGTCGAGGGGCCGAGCGAGTCCGAACAGCCATCCGTGCAGTTCGTGGCACCCGAACCCGGCGCGACGGTGAAAGGAACCTTGGACGTCCGCGTTGCCCTCAAGCTGCCTGCCGAGGTCGACCGCGTCGAGTTCGGCTGGGACGGCCAGGAGCTCTCGGAACTCGTGAACCCCGAATTCCCAGAAATAGTGAATCCCGCAGAGACCCTCCGGCTGGACACAACGCACCTCGTCAACGGTGAGCAAACTCTGGTCTACCGCGTGACGGACGCCGCTGGAGGGCATTGGGAGGACCGCGTCACTTTCGGCGTCGCGAATCCCAGCCACCGCATCGAGAAGATTTCCGCAGACCGGACCGTTTATGCTGACGGCGACCTGGTGCAGCTCGAACTCGTGGCCTCCGAACGAGGCCTTACGCTCGAGGCCGACTTCTCGGCGGTCGACAGCGGCTTCGACGGGTTCGGCGTCGACTACGAAGACCGGGGCGATGGCACCTACGCCCTCAGCTACGAGCTGAGCGCGGGGAATGACGTGGAGGACGGCAGTCATCCGGTGGCGATCACCGCTTTCAACTCGGACGGTGAGTCGATCGCTGGCGAGCTGCCGCTTCGCCTGCGGAACGTGCCGCTCGTGCCATTCGCCGTCGAAGGCGCCGCGTTCGTGGAGAGTGCTCCTGCGCCTG
>DATLIL010000293.1:0-2783 GCA_035539475.1 Polyangiaceae bacterium | reverse complement strand
TCGCAGTCGTTGCCGAGGTCGCCCGCGACGATGTTGTGCGAGCCGTCCTCTGCGATGAGGTTCAGGCTCCATTCACCGGGCGCCGTCTGCAGAAAGATGCCCACCCTGCGCGACGGTCCGGGCGACATTTCTGCGAACGCGATGTCGGGCCTGCCCGCGCCGTCGAAGTCGGCCACCACGAACTCGTGCACGAAGCCGGCCGGCGCGACGACGTGCCTCGTCCAGGCCTGCGTCGGATCACCCGCCGAGTACCAGGCGATCTCGCTGACGTTGTCTTCCTTGGGTGCGTAGACCAGGTCGGCGGCGCCATCCTCGTCGATGTCGGCGACCTTGATCACCACGCTGTCGTGCATCGTATCGTCGACTTCGAAGCGCTCGTAGCTCGCGCGGTCGCGCGCATCTTCAGGGCTCTTGATCCAGTACCCACGCACGACCAGGTCGATACGGTCGTCGCCGTCGACGTCGCCGAGCGCCAGGCCCTCCGCGTCGGCCAGCGAGTGCAGCGGCACCTCTTCCCAGCTCGTCGGCTGCGCTCCCTGCAGCCAGATCTCGAGGTTGCGGTTGGTCACGACGTCGAGCTTGCCATCGCGGTTCATGTCGGCGAGCTCGAGCTCGTGGGCCCAGCCGCGTTGATCGCCGACCAGGTGCCGCTTCCAGGCTGTGCCGTCGGCGCTGAGCTCGCCGCCGGGGTTCTCGAACCAGACGATGAAGTTCCCGTCCGGCGTGACGATGTCTGCGGCGCCGTCGCCGTCGATGTCGCCCGCCTGCATGTGACCGAGGAAGATGCCTTCGGCCTCGGTGATGTCGTGAGCGGTCCAGTCCGGCGCCTGGTACCACTTGAGCCGCGAGCTACCGACGATGATGTCGAGCAACCCGTCGCCGTCGAGATCGGCCAGCGCCTTGTTCTCGCCGGTGAAGCCCTGATCGATGTCGTGCTGGGCGAAGGCGAGCTCGCCGTCACAAGCCTCGACGCCGGGGAGACTCGGCCCTGCAGCGCCGCCCGCCCCGGCTTCGCCGGCATTGCCGCCCGCTCCGCCCGCTGCGCTGGGAGAACCGGCTGCACCTGCCGCGATCGGGGGCGGCGGCTCGGCGCGCTCGCCCGCGACGCCACCATCCGAAAGCTCCGGCCTCACCGGCACCGCCTCGCCCGATCCGATCGGCGCGTCCGGTTCACCACCATTGCCGCCCAACGCCTTCTGCTCGGCTGGTGGGGGAGAATCCTCAGCGCAGCAGACGGCGAGGATCGCGAGCGCAAGCGGATAACAAAGGTGTAGCTGCGCGCGCGACATGAGTGTTCTCGCACCGAGGTAAGCACCCACCAGTAGCGCGCAACTGCGCGGTAAAAATGCCACTCCGTGTCACCGCCGCCGGACGCCGGGGTATTCTGCGCGGTAATCGTGAGCGCGCGAGAGGGCAGGGGAGGCGTAGGGCGCAGTCGTCAGCCAGTGGGCAACCTTCGTAAAGCCTGACACCCCGCTACGACTGATCAGGGGTTCTCGGCCAGACGCAGCACGCCCCAGGTGTCGATCGAGTAGTTGCTTCCGTATCCCGAGACGACGTCGTTCGCCTCGCCGGAGACGACGGAGTAGTGCCCGTTTTCATCGGCGCCCTGGACGTTTGGCACCCACGTGTTGCCCGATGCATAAACGATCAACGTGTCTTGGGCAGGCCCGACATCCAGCGCCACGCCACCTTCGATGTGGCCGGTGAATGTATTGCCTCCGGGGTCGTTGCCCCGCCCCAGGTCCCAGGACGAGTTGAGAGCGCTCTTGATTCGCACGCCACCGGGGACATTGTCGGTGAACACGCTGTCTCGGATCATGACGTTGGCGGGTTCAACGCTGATTCCGGTGCTGATCGCCCAGTCGCCGTTGCCCTCGAACGTACTTGCCATCGCGGTCAGCGAACCCCCTGTGCCGATGAGGATGCCCTCGAAAACCATGCCCGAAATGGTCGCGCCATCCAGCTCGATGTTCGGCACGGACGCAACGGGATTCCAGATGCCTCTCCCGCAGTAGATCAAGGTGGAGTCGAGCACGGCTATCGTCGGCGTTGCGATCTCGCCGTCTTCGTCCTCGCTGCGAATGCAACCCGATTGCGCGCCGATGATCGTTGAACCACCACTCAGCGTGAAGGCGGCGCTACCGGAGAGGACTGCGCCGAAATGGATTCCGTTCGCATCGATCGTGCTGTTGTTCACGGTCACGGTCGCCTGCTCGCGAGCCACAACTGGCACGAGCGCGCCCGCGATCGTCACGTCGTCGAGCGTCAGCGACGCGTCGTCCAGCACCGGGAGGAGCCCGTCGTCCTTCGAGAACAGGGAGCCGCTCAGGTCGAGGCCTGTAAGCGTGAGGGACGCACCGTCCTGGAGTCGTGCCAAGCACTCCGCGCTCTCGCCCAGCGGCGCAGCCGTTGCCCCGGCGCCCCACGTCGCCTCCACGTCGCCGTGGAGCTCGATGAACGCGCGATCCCCGTTGGTACCGCACGAGTTTCCATCCCCGGTGTAGTAGTCGAACACGAGGTCTTCCAGAACCAGGGTTCCCGTCGTCGCAGTGATCGCGGGCGCGAAGTCGATCAGCGTGACGCTCCTCAGGCTGCCCCCACCAAGAAACGAGAAGCCCCCTGAGTCACCGTTGTCGAGCGAGACAGTGTCCGGCGTGACGCTCGTAATCGTAACGCCCGCCGGAACTTCGAGCACACTGGTGTTCCCTGCGCTGAAAGCAGGCTCGCTGCCGGGCGTGAAGGTGCCAGCCAAGAGGTACACGAAGCCACCGGTGCCCACG
>DATLIL010000292.1:0-13568 GCA_035539475.1 Polyangiaceae bacterium | reverse complement strand
ATCCGCGAGCTCGAGCCCGGTGACCGACCGCGCGATTGGATGGCGACCGGCGCCGAAACCACGAACGACACCGCTGCGCAGCCGATGCTGGCCGAATCCGCGGAAGCGCCAGCTGCGACGGAAACACCCGCGCCAGCGCGGCTCGAGCCCGAGCGCTACAAGGTGCAGTTCACGGCGAACGAGGACTACGTGAAGCTGGTCGAGGAAGCGAAGGCTCTGCTCTCTCATTCTGACCCGCGCATCAGCCTCGACGAGCTCCACCTGCGAGCGATGCGCGCCCTCGTGGCCGACCTGCAGCGCAAGAAACAGGCGGCGACCGCAAAGCCTCGGAAACCAGCGAAGCGCTCTGCCGATGCGCCCGCGCCCCAGGCCGAACACAAGCACCCGCGCCAGCGCGGAAGGTACGTGCCGGCGCACGTTCGCCGAGCGGTTTTCGCGCGCGACGAGGGACGCTGCACCTATTGCGACGAAACGGGCCAGCGATGCCGTGAGACGCACGGGCTCGAGCTCCACCACCTGCAAGCCTTCGCCCAGGGCGGCGAGCACACGGTAGAGAACATCACCTTGCGCTGTCGCGCTCACAACGCGCTCGCGGCGGAAGAAGACTTCGGCAAGGAGCTCATCGAGCGGGCGAAAGACTCGAGCGATCACCAGCCTTGGGTGGTCTCGGCGGCGGACGGGTAGCCCCGAGCTCCTGCTCGCACGACTACCGCGCCATGAACGTGCCAACGAGATCACCCCAAACCCCAGCGTCCTGGGATGGCTCGCCGTGCACCACCAGACCGAACTGCCGCGACTCTGGATCGAGCGCCACGAAGTAGCCGTTCGCGAGATCCCTGGTCACCCTCCAGAGAACGCGGCGTGTCGGAGTGGGTTCGAGGAATTCAACGGTGACGCGTTCCGGACGGACGAGCGAAGACCTCAGCGTTTCGAGCTCCGCGTCGACTCGCTCGGAGCTCCATGGAATGCCGATGGTCCCCGCCGGTGGCTCGTACCGGAACGCCGCGAGCTCCCGCCGAGTCCACTCCTCGACTTCGTCTTCGTGCATGGGTCCGTCCGACTTACCGGCAATAGCCTGCGGCGGCAAACCACCGCGATGCTCCAGCCGAAGTTGGGAAGACCGTTTGGCCTTGAACGCGTGAGCGACCTCTGCGTCTCCGTCTACGGACACCCCACGAACTCGATCTGGTCGACCCAGATGTCGTAGTCGACGTTGCGCGTTCCGATCTGCCACTTGAGCTCCAGCAGCTCCTTGGCGGTGATCTCTTCCTTCTGCTCGCCCCAGCCGGGCTCCTGCGCGATCTCGTCGAAGAGCAGGACGTAGCGCTTCCACTCCGGGGTGAGGATGAGCTGGGCACCGAAGTCGTTCCAGCAGTCCTTGCACCTGTTGCCCATCGGATCGGTGTTCGTGTCGGAGAGGCGCACCTTCACCACGGGCGAGGTGCCCTTGCCGTGGCGGGCGTAGAAGGCGATGCCGCGGTACTTGGAGGCGTCGTAGGGGAGCTTCGGGTTGGCGAAGCTGAAAGCCATGCCGGCCCAGACGTTCTTGCCGTCGGCGGTGCGGCCGGCGATGTGGGCGGCCTTCCTGGAGCCGGCGGCGCCCTGATCGGTGGTCTCGAACTCTCCGTCTGGCGCGATGCTCGTGCCCTGGTCGTCGGCAAAGGTGTACCAGTAGCCGGCGCGGCCGTCGTGCGCCGTGATCTGCTGATTGCCGTCTTCCAGATCGTCGATCGAGCCCGTGGGGCAGCTCTTCGCGTCGGAGGGTCCGCCCGAAGCGTCGTCGCCCGCCGGCACCGTACCGACACACCCGCTGAGCACGAGCACCAGGCAGCAGAGTCTTACCGTCGTCATGATGTTCCTCTCTATCTGCGAAAGAACGCGATGTCGTCGAGCCAGAGGTCGAAATCCAGAACGGCGGGCAGGTGAAACTCGATGCTCAGAACCTGCGTGAGATCGGGGGTGCCGCCCGGTGATTGTGTGCCCCACGTGTCTTGCACGAGCTCGCTGAAGTCGACGGTGTAGAGGCGCCAGTCGCCCGAGAGCACGCGCAGGGACATTCCGCCGTTCCAGCAGCGCTGACCGAGGGGAGGGAGGTAGTCCTCCGTCTCGAGCTCGCAGGTTCGGAGCTCCGGTTCCGTCACGGGAAAGGTGTAGACGTCGTTCACGACGATCTGGAGCGACTGAGTGTCGGCCGAGTCGGTCCTGGCCCAGAAGGCGATGCCGCTCTCGGCGCTGACGTCCATCGCCTCGAGCGCGCTCTCCGAGATGGTCCAGCCGATGTTCGGGCCGTAGCTCACGTAGTCGCCGCCCGCGACGTGGAGGCCGTAGACGCTCGCGGCCGCAGTGCCGGGACAGCGGCCCACCTCCGTGAGCCCGCTCGCGTTCGGATCCGAGCCTTCGGGCACGACGTCGGTGTGGCCCTCGGGATCGTCGGGGTTGGCGTAGTAGTAGAACTGCGCCGTGCGCACCGCCTCGAAGTCGAAGAGCGGTGTGAGCCCGAGACCAGCGCTGACGTCGCAGGGGTGCTCGCCGGTCTCGGACTCGGGCTCGTCGAGCAGCGCGGATTCGCCGCAGCCGGCGCTGAACACCGCGAGCCCGATGGCGAGCCCGAGCACGCGTTTTGGCTCACTCCTTGTAGAACGAGACATCGTCGATCCAGAAATCGAAGTCGGCCATGTTCGGCATCTGGAAGGTGAGGCCGTAGATCTTGCTCGGGTCGATCGCTTCCGCCGGCTTGCCGAAGCCGCCCTGGGCGAGCACCGAGAACGGCACCTTGATCAGGGTCCACGTGGACGGCACGGCGCGCTCCGTCATCCAGCCGTCCCAGCACGCCTCGCTCGCTTCTCCGCCCGAGCCCGCAGCCGCCTCGGGATCACAGACGCCGCCCTGGGCGTGTGTGCTGACGTCGTTGACGATCAGCCGGAGTGTCGGCGCGGCTCCAGCCGTGTCGCCCTTGCGCGCCCAGAAGGCGACGCCGGTGTATTCGCTCGCGTCGAGTGGCTCGCCGACCACGACCGCTTCCTCGGACAGGTAGACCCAGTCGTTGCTCAGGCTCGGCCCGTAGCTCGTGAAGCCGCCGCCGCTCACGTGCATGGCAAAGCTGCTCGAGCCGCACAGTCCACCCGCGGGGCAGGTGATCTCCGCAGCGGGCATGTTGGACCCCGCTACAGGATCCGTGCTGCCGCCGGCGTCGTCGGGATTGGCGAAGAGGAACCAGCCCATCCCGTTCTCGAAGTCGCCGAGCGCCATCTTCTCCATCGCCGCGGCGCCGTCGCAGGCGCTGGCTTCGGGAGCACAGCTGCCGCCGCTCGTCGAGCCGCCGCTGGAGGTGCCCGCAGTGGAGGTCGTGCCGGCGGTGGAGGTCGTGCCGCCGTCAGAGGTCGTGCCACCGTCGGAAGTCGTGCCGGCGGTGGAGGTCGTGCCGCCGCCTGCGGTCGTCCCGCCGCTGGCGCCGCTGCCCTGCGTCGTTCCCGCCGCCGCGCCGCTGCTGTTCGAATTGTTCTTCCGCTCGGGCTCTTCGCTCTCCGCGCCGCTGCAGGCGCTCGTGAAGCCGACCAGGCCGCTCAGACTAACTACCGTGAGGATTGTTCGCGTTCGCATCGCATTGTTTCCTTGCTTGTTGTTCGAGGGGGCTACCACCACAGCGTCGCGACGAGCGCGACCATGTCTTCGTCGGTCGGCGGGATGCTCGTGTACGGATCGAGCACGCTGTCGCCGTGAAACCAGTGCGAGTACTGCAGCCAGATGCGCTCGCGTGCGAGCCACTCGCTCTTCGCGATGAGCCTGGCCGTGACGACGTCGCGATCGTTGCCGGAATCGTCGGTGTCCGGCGCCACGTGATCGTAGCGGCCCTGCAGCGCGAGCCACTCGAGCGGACTGTAGGTGAGCTCGCCGCCGACCTTGACGCCGGTGCGCCCGTCGAACGCGGGGTCCGGACTCTTGGCGTTCACGACCATGCCGAAGAGGGACAACGTGAGGTCGGGGCCCTGGCCGTAGAACTCCGCGGGGTAGCGCAGCAGCCGCCCGATGCTGAGGTCGTACTGAAAGCCGAGCGCCTTCAGGTTGCCGTTGCCCCGGCTCTGCGGGCCGAAATACCAGCGCGTGAGCCCCGGGCCGCCGCCGGCGTTGAGCACGTTGATCACGTTGCCGACGGTCAGCGCATCGACCAGGCGCGTGTAGCTGGCGCCCAGGTAGAGCCGGCCGAGGTGCCCACCCGAGAGACGCACTTCGCCGCCGAAGACGTCGATCGCGCCGTCGGGCTGATCGCGCACCGGCAGCGACGGCTCGGGATCGAGCTGGAGCGGCGGCAGATCGGGCGTGCGGTCGTCCTTGGCGAAGGCGTGCAGCCAGTGCCCACTGACGTGCACACGCTTCGCAAAGCCGAAGCCCGCGTGCAGGTGGTGAACGAAGCTCGTGCCCACGTTGCAGTCGGGCCAGCCGTAGGCCGGGCCGATCTCGGCGGCGCGCTGCTCGGCCGCCACGGCCTCCTCCTCGGTGCGCGGAGGGTTCTGCGGGCAGAGCGAGCTGCCGGCGCTGATGCCGCGTGAGCTCGCGGGCGACGAGCCCGTGTAGCTATTCTCCCGGATGGCCTCGGGCGCGATGTCGAGGCTTCCGCTGAAGCCCTGCTCGAACTGAAAGTCGAGGTCTCCCGTGCGGTAGTCGAGCGTCGTCGTCTCGCCCACGCCGCTGGTCTGCGCGACCATCGGCGTCTCGTAGCGGCCGTTGTCGTACTCGCCCTGGAAGCCATACGTGTTCTGGAACGCGCCGACGTGCATCAGCAGCCGCAGGCGCCGCGGTAGCGACGGCGTGAAGGTCACGAACGCGCGGTTGATGCCGAGCTGGGCGGCGGGGTTGTACCAGGAGGCGGAGCCGCTGATCGAATACGCAGCGACGACGACCGTGCCGGTGACGACGTCGTTACCGTACGAAAAGTTGAGCTGTACCCAGGGCCCGGGGACCACGTTGGTGTAGCCGAACGAGCCCCAGACATCGGAGGTCTGCGCCGGAACGTGGAGTGAGAGGTCGCCCTGACCCGGCGCCGGATTTTCGACGTCGGCGATGCCGATCGCGAGCGGCGCGCTCAGGTAGCCGTGGAACTGAAAGGCCCAGCCGGGCTCGAGCGCCGCGCCCACCGGACTACCGAGAGGCCCGAGGCCCACGCCGCCCGGCGTGCGTGGCGTCCCCGGATTGAGGCCGAGCTCGCGCGCTCGTTCACGTTGCCCGCGTACGACGACGGTCTCGTCGGAGGTCGGTGCCGCCGCCTCGGGCGCGGGAGCGCTCGTGACCGGCGCCGCAGGCACCGTGGTGGGCGCTGCCTGCTCCGCTTGGTCCTCGAAGGGCAGAGACGGCGGCGCCTCTTCAGGAGCTGCCTCTTGGCCTACGGCGGCCCTTGCCGGCGCGAGGACCAGAACCAGTGCACTAATGAACCCGAGTCGCATACGGTGTGCTCGAGTTGTCTCAATTGCGCGCGTTCCAGTCTTCTCGGCCGAGTCAGCAATGTTCCGAGATCATGGCGCGACGACGGTAAACACCGTCGCCGCCGGGTCGACGGAGCCCGTCGCCGCCGGATCGACGACGATATTCGTCAGCGTGTTGTCGCCGGTCGCTTCGTTCCACACGCCCGCATTCGCGAAACGAACCGAGTATTCGCTCCGTCCCGCCAGGCTGGGCGCCGCATCCGGCAGCCACAGGGCAAGGCGATAGCTCCCGGGCGCCAGCGTCGCTGGAAGTCGCAGCACGAGGTCGGCGGTGATTTCGCCGCTTTCTGGTAGCCACTCGCGCCATTCGAGCGGGAGCACCGCCTCGCTGCGGCTCGGTCCGTCGAGCACGAGGCTGACGGGGCGCGGGTTGAAGCCCGCCGCATAGCCCACGTTCTCGAGTGTGATCGCGACCTTGAGCAGACCGCCCGGTGCAACGCGCTCGCTCGCCGCCACCTGCACGAGCTCGAGGCGATAGCCCAGCCGGCGCTGGATCTCCGGCATGCAGCCTTCGTCGAGCCAGCGCTGATTGACCTCCTCGTGAAAACGCGCGTTCAGGTAGCTGTAGTGGAAGCGAGCGAGCTCGCTCGTGGCCGTGCTGCAGCCGCTTCGGTCCGTGTTTTGGCAGGTTTCGCCGCCCACCACGACGAAGCGCGACTCCGCGGCGGTGTAGTCCATCCAGCTAGCGACCTGCTCGGGGGGCGCGGAGCCTTCGCCGTCGTCCCAGAAGTCGCCGTAGGTTCCGAGATCGTTGTTGCTCGTCACGAAGCAGTCGTTGTGGTGCCCCACGCGCGCCGCGCCTGCGCCCGTCAACGCCGTGTCCGCCGTCAAGAGCTCCGGATAGAGCTGTTTCCGGTGCCACGGATACCTGAGCTGCACCATTCGTTCGGGAGGAGTGGCGGCGAGCAGGCCGTCGAGGATCGTCTTCCTGTTCTCGGAAGTGTTCAGCCCGTATTCCGAATGGTGCCATTCACCCCAGCGCCCCATGAAGCCCGCCTGGAGCAGCGCGATCACGTCGGCGTGCTTTTCGAGCAGCGGGGCTAGCGCCGCCTGGTGGGCCTGGACGCGCTCGAGCGGCGCGTCGGCGCCGCCGTCGTCGTTGTACGCGAAGCGCAGGATGACCTTGACCCCCGCCTCGCGTACGAGGTCGAAGCTGTAGTCGAGCTGCTGCAGGAAGTCCGCGGGCAGGTCCGTCTCCCGGTAGTCGGCGAGCAGGACGTAGGAGCGGATCCAGGAGTAGCCCTCTGCCCGGTAGTCGGTGAGCGCGTTCTTCGGCAGTGGCTCATCGTCGTGAAAGCCGCGCTCGGGATTGAGAAAGTCCTCGTCCGTGGGCGCGAAGACGGTGGTCACGACGGTAGGTTCGTCGGCGCCGGCCATGCCTGCGCTGCCCGCCGTGGTGACGGGGGCTCCGGCAGTGGCACCCGTGCCGTTGCCTCCCGGCACCGAGCTCATGGCCCCGGCAGCGCCGGCGACGGGCGTTGCAGCTCCGTCCGCCGCCGGCTCTGCGGGGTCCTTTTGCCCGCAGGCCTGAAGCAAGAGAGCGATGCAGCAGGCACGGGTGAGTCTCATTTGACGATCGTCCCGCAGTCGATGAACTCGAGGCTCGTATCCATGCGGAAGTGCGATTCGGTCATGTGGCGCTCGGCAAAGAAGAAATCGAGCGGATAGGTCCCACCGGGGGTCAGGCCGAGCATCGGCGCCACGACATCGAGCTCGACGATCGCGGTCTCCGCGGCGTGGATCCCGCCCAGATCGGCGACCTTGATACCGTTGATGAACGTGAACACGTCGTCGTCACCGACGAAGGTGAACCGTTCACCGCCGCGATAGATGAACTCCGTATGGAGCTCGAAGGTGAAGTGAAAGTTGTGGAGCTTGCCCTCGTTGCCGAGGAGCAGCTCGTCGATGGGGAAGAACGCCTGGTTGTCGTAGCTGTAGAGGCCGGTCCCGTCCTGGTCCACGAACTGAAGCTCGATCTCGAGCGATTGGTTCACGCCGTCGGTGTCATGAAACCACTGGTCGAAGCTGGTCTTGCCCGTCGTGCTCGGAGTTCCCGTCGTCGGGTCGCCCGCGTACACGGGGCGGCGGTCGTCCCCCAGCGCGTCCGCCACCATGCCGCGGTCGGAGCAGTAGCACTTGCTCGAGTCGTGGCTCAGCACCTCGAAGTCGGGGTGCTGCATCGAGAAGTCGCGGACGACGCCCTTGAGCTTGCCGTCACAGGTCCGCGCCCCCATGCCCGCGTCGGTGTCGCCCGACCCGGCGTCGATCATGATGCTCGGCATGCCGCCCGTTGGTGGCTGGGTCGTGCTGCCCGCGTTGCCCTGCTGCATGACGGGCGAGTCGTGCCGTGACGGCCCTTCGCTGCTCCCACCGGCGCTGCAGGCGAAGCTCGCCGCGACGGAAAATAGAGCCCAAATACGATAGTCCATGGCGCCTCGAGCCCAAGCTAGCCCTGGCGCCCAAGCCTTAGCTTCTCGCTCACCCGACATGGGTTACCGAAGCCTGACCTCGTCACCTTTCGAGATAGCTGGCCAGGTGCGCGTTCCGTAGACTGACGATGTAGGCTGGTTTAATCGTGCAACGCTGGCAGAAGGAACTAGTGGGCTATGCCTTCATCAGCCCATGGCTCGTGGGCTTCGTGGTCTTCACGCTGGGCCCGTTCCTGACGAGCATTTATTGGTCGTTCACCCGCTACAACGTGGTGAGCCCGCCGGTCTGGGTCGGCGGCGCCAACTACGCGGCCATGATGCGTGATCCGGTGTTCTGGAGCTCGCTCCTGCTCACCGTGAAGTACGCGCTCGTGGCCGTACCGCTCGGTATCGCGCTCGGTGTCGGCCTGGCGCTGCTCTTGAACGTGCCGCTTCGCGGCATCAGCGCACTCCGCGCGGTCTTTTTCGTGCCCTCGATCGTGCCCGCCGTCGCAACGACGGTGGTGTTCATCTGGCTCTTGAACCCGCAGATCGGCCTGGTCAATTCCGTGCTCGGCCTGTTCGGCGTTCACGGCCCGGCCTGGCTGAGGGAGCCGACCTGGACCTTCTGGAGCCTGGTCATGATGTCGATCTGGACGGTCGGCGGCACCATGGTCATCTACCTGGCGGGGCTGAAAGACATCCCGCTCCACCTCTACGAGGCCGCGTTGATCGACGGCGCCGGGACCTGGCAGCGCCTGCGTCACGTGACGCTGCCGATGCTGACGCCGGTCATCTTCTTCAACCTGGTCATGGGTGTGATCGCCGCGTTTCAGCACTTCACGCAGCCCTACATGCTGCTCCTGCAGCAGGCGCCGGAAGAGAGCACACGCTTGCTCGCCGTCTACTTGTTCGAGCGCGCCTGGCGTTACCTCGACATGGGCTACGCCAGCGCCATGGCCTGGATCCTGTTCGTGATCGTGGTGCTCGTCACGGGCGTCTTGCTCCGCACTCACAAGCGTTGGGTCCACTATGGCAGCTAGATTCCTCGCTGGACTGCTCGCTTTTCTGTGCCTGGTCACCTGCTCGCGCAGCGTACCGCTCACGGAGTCGAGCAAGAGCGGGACACGGGTGCAGGTGCGCTTCTGGCACATGTGGACCGCCGAGTGGAAGACCGTCGTCGATCGCATCGTCGAGCGCTACAACCAGAGCCAGGATCAGTACGAGGTCGTGGCGCTCTCGGTGCCGCCCACCGGAGCCGAGTCGAAGTTCCTGCTCGCCGTCGTCGGCGGTGATCCGCCGGACGTGATGGCGCAGTGGCAAAACGTCATCCCGACCTGGGCCGACAGCGGCCTGATCCTGCCGCTCGACGACCTGATGAGCCCGGCAGACCGCACGACGTTCGCGCGCGACGCCTATCCCGTCGTGAAGAAGATCGGGACCTATCGCGGTCACCTGTACGGGCTCGCCATCGGCGTGAACACCTGGGCCTGCTACGTCCGGCTCGATCACCTGGAGCAGGCGGGGCTGGATCCCGCGGCGCCGCCAACGACGCTGGAAGGTCTGGTTGGCTGGGGACGTCGCCTCGATAGCTTCGATCGGCAGGGCAACCTGACCCGCCTGGGCTTCCTGCCGCAGTGGCTCCTGCTGTACGCGCCGCTCTTCGGCGGCGGTTTCTACGACGAGGCGACGGGAAGGCTCACGCTCGACAGCGCCGAGAACCAGCGCGCGCTCGCTTATTCGGTCGAGCAACGTCAGAAGCTCGGCATCGACCGCGTGACGCGCTTCGACTCCGCGCAGAACGCCGGCTTCGGCGTCGAGTGGCCCTTTGCCGCCGGCTCGCTGTCGATGACGGTGGACGGGCAGTGGCGCGTCGAGCAGCTCGCCAAGTACGCGCCCGGACTGAAGTACAAGGTCGTCCCGGTGCCGCCCCCGCAGGGCGGCCAGCAGGGCGCCGGCTACGCCAACGGTAACTTCATGATCGTCCCGCGCGGCGCCAAGCAGGCTCGTGGCGCCTGGGAGTTCATTCGCTTCTGGTCCGGCCTGGCCGATCCGGCGGCAGCAGCCGAGCTCTACACCTGGGGCGGCTGGCTACCGGCCTTGCCAGCCGTCGCCAGTGCGCCCGCGTATCAGCGCTACCTCGAGCGTTTCCCGCAGTTTCGCACCTTCCTCGAGCTCATGCCGAGCGAGCACCTGGTCACTGTTCCGCCGGTGCCCTTCCAGACGTACCTGCTCGATCGCATCGAGGCTGCCGATCAGGCCGCGGCGCGCGGCGCGTTGACGCCAGCCGCGGCGCTGCAGCGATTGTCCGGGGAAATCGACGAGGAGCGCGCTCGCCGCAAGGAGCTCGGCTATGAGCGCTAACGTCCTCGAGCCGACCAACGGCAGGCGCGCGCTGACCTACGCCGTCCTGCTCGCGCTGTCCTTGCCGGCGATCGCGCCGCTGCTCTGGATGGTCTCGACGTCGCTCAAGGCCGACTCCCAGATCTACGGCGCCGCGGCGCAGTCCGGCGGGCTGAACCTGGTCCCGTTTCCCCCGGCATTCGGCAACTATCCGCGCGCGCTCGAGAGCATTCCTTTCGTCACTTACCTCGAGAACACGGTGCTCCTCTGCGTGCTCACCGTGATCGGCGCCGTCGGCTCGAGCGCGGTCGTCGCGTACGGCTTTGCTCGGCTGCGCTTTCGCGGCCGCGGACCCTTGCTGCTGCTCGCGATCGCCACCATGGCCTTGCCTCAGCACGTGACCATGATCCCGGTCTTCACGGGCTTTCGCGCGGTCGGCTGGTACGGCACCTTCTTGCCGCTGTTCGTGCCCTCGTTCTTCGGGGTGCCCTTCTTCATCTTCTTGCTGACCCAGTTCTTCCGCAGCCTGCCGGAGGAGCTCGCCGAGGCCGCGCGCATCGACGGCGCCGGCGAGTGGAAGATCTTCTGGCAGGTCGTTCTCCCGCTCTCGAAGCCCCCGCTCATCACCTGCGCGCTGTTCCAATTTTTGAACACCTGGAACGACTTCCTGGGCCCCTTGCTCTACCTCAACGATCCGTCGCGCTACACGCTCGCCTACGGCTTGCAGCAGTTCATGGCCAGCTTCTACGGCGGCAAATGGGCCGAGCTCATGGCCGCGGCCACGCTCTTCACGCTGCCCGCGATCGCGCTCTTCTTCTTCGCCCAGCGCACCTTCATTCAAGGCATCGCGACCACGGGCTCGAAGAACTGAACACGGCTCGGTCTCCCGCCTTCGTTTGTTGGGAACACACCGACCGCTCGCCGCCTGTCGCGCTTCAAGGTGCCAGCTTCGTCGTGCTGATGGCAGAAGGCACAAGCGTCATCATGGTCACGAGGAACGCATACACACGGCGCTGGAAGACTGGTCTTTTCCCTGCGGCCCCTGCGCACCAGCACCGTCCTTCATTCGCGGACGGTCAGGTCCTTTCGGGTGGAGGGCGCAAAGGCGCAAAGGCGCAAAAGAGCACCGGGTCACAACTCACAACGATGCGACGACACCTCGCGGCGCTGCACGGATTGATCTTTCCTGCCGGCTCCTGCGCACCGCGCCGCCCTCCGTGTTCCATGCACCAGCCTCGTGTCGAGCTTTTCAGAGGAAGAGCGTAGTCTCCTACCAACGCGTTGACGGGAGACTAGGTGCTCCCAGTGATCTAGTGGAACGACCCTAGAAGGCACGGTTGGGAGACCAAGACGTGAGTGCGCAGGGACCGGCAGGAAAAGGAAGCCCGCTTGGAGCCGTATTGGGCCGTGACCCTTTGCGCCTTTGCGCCTTTGCGGCCAATCGCAGCCGTGTCTTGCTTTCGGCGGGGAGAACCGGCCTAGTCGTTACCGCGAGAAAGGGCTGGTTGACAGCGCGAGCGGCAGGCATTGCAAGCCCGTTTTGTTCCCAACCCAACAAACACTCAGGGCGGGGTGCCCCAGACGACGACGCCTTTGCGCAAGAGCACGACTCTGTCGTGGAAGTCGAAGGAGGTCTTGGCGGCGTCGAAGGAGTAGTCGTTCGACTGCTCGTAGTTGCTGTAGGGCTCGCGGTGAAAGCCGCTCTCCAGCGTGGCCTCGGTGCCTCCGCCGGCGATGGTGACGGGGCTGAATGTCGCTGAATAGTAGTGGTCGGCCAGCGGCGTCGCCGGGCTCAGCTCCTGGACGGACAGCGCGACGTTGTAGCAGTCCACGTTCGACACGAAGCACTGCGCGAGCTGAGTGGCCTCCATGTCGGCCGTGAAATAGTAACGGATCTCGAAGTCGTACAGCGACAGCGTTTCCGGGCCGTCGTTGCGGATCTTGAAGAACGGGCGGACCCAGTCGACCGAGCTCCCCGGCGCGTCGGTGTAGTAGAGCAATCGCAAGCTGCCCGCACAGCCATCGACAGTGCAGTTGGCGGTGGCGCAATCATTGTTCGAGTTGCACGCGGCACCGACGGGGCAGGGCTGACAGGGTCCTCCGCAGTCGATGTCGGTCTCGCCCCCGTTCTTCGAGCCGTCGTCGCAGCCCACCTCCTGGCAGGTTCCGGTGCAGACCCCGCTCGCGCAGTCGGCGGCGCTCGCGCAGTTCTTGCCTTCGGCGCAGAGCGGACACCCGGCGCCGCAGTCGATGTCGGCCTCGTCTCCGTTCTTCACCGAATCCGTGCAGCTCGGCGGCTGGCAGATGCCGCCCTGGCAGACGCCGCTGGTGCAGCCCGTGCCGGTGGAACAGCTGGCCTGATCGACGCAGGGTGCGCAAGCGGACCCGCCGCAGTCGATGTCGCTCTCTTCGCCGTTCTTTACCTGGTCGTGGCAACTCGAGGCCTGGCAAGTGCCCTCCTCGCAGACCATCGTCTGGCAATCGCCGGCCTCCAGGCAGCTTTCGTCGATCTTGCAGCGCGCGCAGCCCGCGCCGCCGCAGTCGACGTCGCTCTCGTCCTCGGTCACCGCGCCGTCGACGCAGTGCGCCGGAACGCAGGTACTTCGGTCGCAGAGCTCCTCGAGGCAGTCCGACGGGACGTTGCACGCCTTGCCGTTCGCGCAGCCATCGCAGCTGCCCCCGCCGCAGTCGGCGTCGCTCTCGCCGCCATTTTTCGTGGAATCCTCGCAGCTCGGTGCCTGGCAGAGGTTGTCCTGGCATACCAGGCTGGCGCAATCGACGCCGCCGAGGCAGCCCTCGCCGGCGGGGCAACGGCTCGCGCAGTTGCCGCCACAGTCGCGCCCCGTCTCGGTGCCGTTGCGAACGCCGTCACTGCAGGACGGCGCCTGGCAGACCGCGGCGATGCAGACCAGGCTCGCGCAGTCGCGTCCCTCGAGGCAGGGCCGGCCGTCGCTGCACGTACCGCAGGATGGGCCGCCGCAATCCGTGTCGGTCTCGAGGCCGTTGGTGATGCGATCGTCGCAAGCGCCCCCAGGCACGAACACGTAGTCCGGGTAAGAGCAGGCGAGGGCCGCGACGCTCAACAAGAGCGCCACGCCGCGCTGCAGCGACATCGACGAACAACCCAACCCTGACACGATAACAGCGCCCCCCAGCCCGGCGTAAAGAGGGTCACGATCCAGTAAACGCGAACCGGCTCGCGGGGCAGACTCTGCCGCGCCAGGAGCGCAGCATGGGGACGTGACTCGCACTGAGCGTGTTCTGGGCGAAAAGAGGCGTAGAACGCCGCTGTGGCCGTTCATGCTCGCGTCATTGTTCGTGGCCTGCGCACATCCGGAAC
>DATLIL010000291.1:0-15147 GCA_035539475.1 Polyangiaceae bacterium | reverse complement strand
GACCAGTCGCGTTCCCACTTCGAGGCGCAGGATCTGATGGAGAGCGCAGTGCCGGGTGCTCGGCTCGGCGACGGCTGGCTCGGGCGCTGTCTGAGCCAGAGCGAGAGGCCGGACGCCGAGCTCCGCGCGCTGGCGCTCTTTCTGGGCTCACCGGAGTTCCAGCGCCAATGATCGCGCTCAGCCGCCGCTCACTTCTTGGTGCTGCCGGAACGCTGCTCTTCGCAGCGCCAGGCCTGGCGAAGGAACGGCAGAAGACGCTCGTCTGCATCTTCCTGCGCGGCGGTGTCGACGGGCTGAGCGTCGTCGTGCCTCACGGCGAGGGCACGTACTACGAGGAACGCCCGAAGATCGCCATCCCCGCGCCCGGTCGTAGCGGCGGCGCCATCGCCCTCGACAAGCGCTTCGGCCTCCACCCGAAGCTCGCGCCACTCAAGCCTGCCTACGACGCCGGCGAGCTCGCTTTCGTGCACGCCGTCGGCATGCCAGACCAGTCGCGTTCCCACTTCGAGGCGCAGGATCTGATGGAGAGCGCAGTGCCGGGTGCTCGGCTCGGCGACGGCTGGCTCGGGCGCTGTCTGAGCCAGAGCGAGAGGCCGGACGCCGAGCTCCGCGCGCTGGCGCTGTCCAGGCAGAGCCCGCTCGCGCTCCGCGGGTACGCTCAGACGCTCGTCGCGCGAGGCCTCGGCGGCTACGAGCTCAAGGCGCCCGAGCGCGTTCGCGGCGAGCTCGAGCGAGCCTACGTCGCCATGTACGAAACCGCAGAGGGGCCCGGCTCCGCGGCAACGCGCGAGGCGCTGGCGCTGTCCCGGCGGATGCGCGCGATCCTGGCAGAAAAATCGCAGCCCGAGCACGGCGCGGACTATCCCAAGGAAGCTCGAGGCCTGGCGGAGATCGCGCTCCTGATCAAGCGCGACGTCGGGCTCCAGGTGGGCTGGCTCGATGTCGACGGCTGGGACACGCACCAGAACCAGGGCAATGGCGAACAGGGCAGGCTCGCGGGTGCCCTCGAGCTCCTGGGCCTGGGCCTGGCCGCGTTTCGGAGAGATGTGGGCAAGCGCATGCGCGACGTGGTCGTCCTCGTGATGAGCGAGTTCGGGCGTACCATTCGCGAGAACGGCACCGCCGGCACCGATCACGGTCACGCTGGCGTGATGTGGCTCCTGGGCGGCGCAGTGCGCGGCCGCAAGCTCCACGGCAGCTTTCCGGGGCTCGCCCCCGAGCAGCGCTTCGAGGGACGAGACCTCGCCATGACCACCGACTTTCGCGACGTGTTCGCCGAGCTCGCGGAGAAGCAGCTCGGCGTCAGCAACCTCGTCAGCGTGCTGCCCGGCTATCCGCTCGATCCCAAGAAGCGCCTGAACCTGCTGCGCTGAGCTAGCTCGACGCGCTCGTGTAGAAGCGCAGGGCGAAGCGCCAGAAAACGCGGCTGAAGACGAACAAGCCGGCAGCCAGCAGCACCGCGTAGAGCAGCCAGCGGACTTCGAAGTGCCCGAGCATCGCCCTGGCCGGTACGGTGGTCAGAAAGGCGACCGGTACGACGAAGGTGAAAATGAAGCGGAAGACGCCCGGAGGGAATGACTCTATCGGGTAGCGACCGGCGTCGAGCCAGGCCTGGAGCACGTCGGTGATGTTGTAGATCTTCACGTACCAGATGGTGGTGGCCGCGACCGTGAACCAGATCGAATAGAGGATGGTCAAGCTGCTCGCGACCGGCACGAGTGCGACGAGGAACGAGAGCGGCTCGAGCCCGAGCGTGGTCGCCGCGTAGGCGATCAGCCCGACGCCGAGCACGATGTCCGGTACGCCCCAGGGTGAGAGCCGGCGGGTGCTGAGCCAGAGCTGTGAATCGATCGGCTTGAGCAGCACGAAATCCAGCGTTCCGGTGCGGACGTGCTCGACGATGCGCGACAGGTTCGGCTCGAACAGTGTCCGCGATAGCCCATGCAGGAGCGTGAACATGCCCAGCACGAGGAGCGCCTCGAGCCAGCTCCAGCCGCCGAGATCCGCGCCGCGGCGATAGAACAGCGAGAGTGCGAACAGCGTGGCGCCGAGGCCGAACAGAGTGGACAGCGTCGCCATGACGAAGTTCGAGCGGTACTCCATCTCGGCCGCGAGTGAGGTCGACCAGAACAAGCCGAGCAGCTTGAACAGCTTCATCGTCAAGCTCCCATGGCCGAGTAGTGGCGCAGCCCACGGCGCCAGAGCAGACGAAAGACGACGAAGCCGGCGAGCGACCAGGCACCGAGCACGGCGAAGCCCTTCAACAGATCGACCGGCATCCCCAGCAAGATCCTGGCGGGAAAGTAGACCATGTACGGGAAGGGGGTGAGCTCGGCGAAAGAGCGCACGGACGGCGGGAACATCTCGAGCGGCGCGATCATGCCGGAAAGCGCCATGTACACGGTGAACCAGAGTTGCTCGATGCTCGAGGCGCGCTCGCTCCAGAACGCGATCGTGGCGACGGCGCACTGGATCACGAAGCGCGCCAGGAAAGCGGCGGCCACGCCGAGCGCCGTCAGGCCGAGATCCTTCAAGCTCGGCAGCCAGACGGCATCGGGAAAGACCCAGAGCCAGAACAGCAGCAGCGCGAGGGCGAAGGGCGTGCGCGCCACGCGCTCCGTCAGGTGCCAGACCAGGAAGCGCCAGAACGGATGAATCGGCTGCAACAGCTGAGGTGAGAGCGTGCCGGTCACGACCTGCTGCTCGAACTCCCAGATCAGCCAGACCATGGTCAGCTGGCGGACCATGAACACGGCCAGAAAGTAGCGGGTGAGCTCGCTGGGGCTCATGCCGATGTCGTGACGCGTGGCGGTCTGACGCCAGACCCCCATCATGATGATCGGGATCACGCCGGCCAGCGCCCACAGGTAGAGCTCCGCGCGGTACTCGGACCAGGAGGCGAAGCCGGCGTCGGCGAAAGCCTTGAGCTTGCGCCAGAAGGCCGTCACGCGCCGGCCTGCCCCTGCTTGAAAATCTTACCGATGATCTGCTCGATCGGCGGGTCTTTCACGCTCAGATCCTCGAGCGCCACCTCGGCGAACAGGCGCTGCACCACGCGCGTCACCTCCTCGCGCTGCACGAGCAAACGCACCGAGCGACCGTCGGCGCTTTGCACCTCGCCGTAGCTCGCGAGCGTGCCGGCTGCGGCGGCGTCGCGTAGCTGGATCTCGATCTCGCGGTAAGGGGCGAAGCGCGCGAGCACGCCGGACAGCTTGCCGTCGTAGATCAGCGAGCCTTCGTGGATCAGGATCACGCGCGGGCAGAGCGCGGTGATGTCCGCCATGTAGTGGCTGGTGAGCAGCACCGTGGCGCCGTAGCGCTGGTTGTAGTCTCTCAGGAACGTTCGGATGGTGTCCTGGGCGTTGACGTCCAGGCCGAGCGTCGGTTCGTCCAGGAACAGTACGTCGGGGTGATGCAACAGCGCGGCCAGGAGCTCGCATTTCATGCGCTCGCCGAGCGAGAGCTTGCGCACGGGAGTCTTCAGCTTGTCCGCGATCTCGAGCATGGTGGAGAGCTCGTCGATGCGCTTCTTGCTCTCGGCGTCGCCGATCTCGTAGACGGCCGCGTTGATGCGCAGGGACTCGATCGCGGGCAGATCCCTGATCAGCTGCTGCTTCTGGCCCATCACCAGCGTGATGCGCGAGAGGAAGGTGCGCTTGCGCTGAAATGGCTCGAACCCGGCCACGCGCGCCGAGCCGCCGCTCGGCTGGATCAGGCCGGTCAGCATCTTCAGCGTCGTGGTCTTGCCGGCGCCGTTCGCGCCCAGAAAGCCGACTACCTCGCCGGGCTCGATGCCGAAGCTCACATCGCGAACCGCCGCGACCTCCTTGTAACGGCGGCGCACGAAATGGCGCAGCGTGCCGGCCAGGCCTGGTTCCTTGACCGAGCTCCGGTACGTCTTCGACAGCCGCTCGACCTGGATGAGCACGTGACGGCTAACGCTGCGCCAGCGCCTGGGCCACGATCTGCCGAGCCTCGCTCAAGATGGCCTCGAGGTGTTCGGGACTCTTGAAGCTCTCGGCGTAGATCTTGTAGACGTTCTCCGTGCCGGAGGGGCGGGCGGCGAACCAGCCGTTTTCGCTCTGCACCTTGAGCCCGCCGATGGCAGCGCCGCCGGCCTCGGTGATCTTGGCGCTGATCGGCTCGCCCGCCAGCGACGTCGCGCTGACGGAAGCCGGCGAGAGCTTCTTCAGCGCTGCCTTCTCCGCGGGAGTCGCCGGCTGATCGACACGCGTGTAGTACGGACGCCCGAACTCGCTGACGAGCTCTTCGTACCAGCGCCCGGGATCCTTGCCTGTCCGCGCCGTGATCTCCGCGGCCAGCAGGTTCAGGATGATGCCGTCCTTGTCGGTGGTCCACACGCTGCCGTCCTTGCGCAAGAAGCTCGCACCGGCGCTCTCCTCGCCGCCGAAGCCGAGCGACCCATCGCGCAGGCCGGCGACGAACCACTTGAAGCCGACCGGCACTTCGCGCAGCTCGCGGCCGATGGCGCGGGCGACGCGATCGATCAGCGAGCTCGATACCAGCGTCTTGCCCACGGCTGCCTGCGCCGGCCAGCCTTTGCGTTCGCTGAACAGGTAGCGGATGGCCACCGCCAGGTAGTGGTTCGGGTTCATCAGACCGAGCGACGGCACGACGATGCCGTGGCGATCGGAGTCGGGATCGTTGCCGAAGGCGACGGCGTACGTGTCCTTCAGGCGCACGAGCGGAGCCATCGCGTAGCGGCTCGAGCAGTCCATGCGGATCTTGCCGTCGTGGTCGAGCGCCATGAATCCAAACTGGGGGTCCACGCGCGGATTGACGACCTCGAGATCGAGCCCGTAGCTCTCGGCGATGCGCGACCAGTAACCGACGCTGGCGCCGCCGAGCGGGTCGACGCCGAGCTTCAGCCCGGAGCGAGCGACGACGTCGAGATCGAGGACATTGGCGAGATCGGCCACGTAGGCCGCCGCGAAGTCCACGGCTTTGACGTGGTCCGCGCTGCGCGCCTGCTCGAAGGCGACGCGTCGCACGCCGGCGCCGCCCTGCGCCAGGATCTCGTTGGCCCTCTTCTCGACCCAGGCGGTGACGTCGGTGTCGGCTGGGCCGCCGTGGGGCGGGTTGTACTTGAAGCCGCCGTCGTCGGGCGGATTGTGCGACGGCGTGACCACGATGCCGTCGGCCAGGCGGCTCTCACGGCCGCGGTTGTAGCTCAGGATGGCGTGCGAGACGCCGGGGGTCGGCACGTAGCCGTCGTCGGCCTGCCAGATCACCTCGACGCCGTTGGCGGCCAGCACCTCGAGCGCGCTGCGCTCTGCCGGGCCGGAAAGCGCGTGTGTGTCCTTACCCAGAAACAACGGCCCGTCGATGCCGTGCGCCTTGCGATGCTCACAGATGGCCTGGGTCGTGGCCAGGATGTGCGCCTCGTTGAAGGCAGACGACAGCGACGAGCCGCGGTGACCGCTGGTGCCGAAGCTGACGCGCTCTTCCGCGCGAGCGACGTCGGGCCGCTTCGAGTAGTAGGCGCTGACGAGCGCGTCGACGTCGATCAGCACGTCGGGAGGGGCGGGTTGTCCGGCCAGAGGGTGCGTCATCGTAGTCCGCACCCTAGTGGGAAATCAGGCCGACCGCACCTCGATCCGGCGAGGCTTCGCCGCGGAGCTTTTTGGCAGCCTGACCGTGAGCACGCCGGCGTCGTAGCGTGCGTTTACGCGCTCGACGTCGATGCGCTCTTCGACATGAAAGGAGCGGACATAGGTGGTGGGCTGTGCGGCCCCGACGACCTCTGCCTCGAGCTTGAAATCGGGCGGCTGTATGTCGAGCTTGATCTTGCTGGGCTCGACACCGGGGATGTCGGCCACGAGCACGAGCTCCTGTTCGGTTTCCAGGATGTCCACGGGCGGGGCGAGCACGTTGCCTTGACGGGTCTGTTCGTTCTTGTGCTGATTGTTTTCCATCGTGTTTCCTCCGCGCTCGCTCACGAGCCTGCCTTGACGGCGATCTGTCGCGGCTGCGCCTCGGGCACCTTGGCCAGCGTCACGGTGAGCACGCCGTTCTTCAGCGCTGCTTCGACCTTCGCGGGATCGATCTTGGTGGGCAGCGAGAACGTGCGAGCCAGGCGAAACGCCGCCCGTTCGCGACGATGGACGGTGTGACGCGCTGGAGTTTCGAGCTTGCGCTCGGCTCGCAGCGTCACGCTGTCCGCGTTGGCGGTGAGCTCGACGTCCTTCTCGCTCAATCCAGGCAGCTCGGCCTTGAGCTCCCAGGCGTCGCCCTTGTCACTCACACTGACCGTGGGCCAGACCTCGCGTCCGAGGCCGAAGCCTCCGCGATCGAAGTCGAACCCCGCGCGATCCATCTCACGCCTGAGCTCGTCGAATTGCTTGCTCAAATCGCGCAGGCCGAGCAGCGGCCACTCTCTCCATTCGCTGTAACGTCCCAACATGGTTTGGTCCTCCTGTAGCCCGGTCACCGGGTACACCTGGCCCCGAGCGCGAGACGTGCTCGCGCCGAGCCGGCCCGGAGCTGAGCGTCGCTGGTAACCGCCGCATGCGGTTCCAGGTTCGCCGCGTCGACCGGAACAGGCCGCAACGTGTGCATGGCCTTGTTGCCACGCAAGGGGGTTGACACCCACGTCCAGCACCAAATTACCCAGGCCCCCGGCGCCGAGCCTGGGCTATCGTGAGCCCGCCATGGCTGAAACCGTGTTTGCGAAGATCCTGCGCGGCGAGATCCCCTGTCACAAGGTCTACGAAGACGATCTCGTGCTCGCCTTCCTCGACGTCTCACCGCTCAGCCCCGGGCACACCCTGGTGATCCCCAAGGAGCCCGCCGAGACCCTGGACCAGCTGTCGGACGAGTCAGCCGCCGCCATCGGCCGAGTGCTGCCACGCCTCTGCCGGGCCGTGCAGAAGGCGACCGGGACCACCGAGTACAACCTGCTCCAGAACAACGGGCGAGGCGCGCACCAGGCCGTGATACACGTGCATTTCCACATCATTCCCAAGCCTGACGGTACACGCGGCCTGGGCGTTGGCTGGCCCGCAGGCAAGCTCGACCCCGAGCAGGGTAGGGACCTTCTGGCACGAATGACGGCCGCGCTTCAGGGCTGAGACATTTCCGGGGGAGGCTTGCCGCGCCAAGAGCTCGATGCTTGACTGGCGTCGTGCAGTCAGGCGCCAAAGCCGTGAAACCAGCTCCCAGAGTCGGGGCCTGGCTTCGCCTGCTTGCCGGATTCCTGCTGCTGCAGCTCGCCGGCGCGCAGCTCTGGCCGGCGCTGCATCACGCGCTGATCCGACACGCCGTCTGCGCCGAACACGGCGAGTTCGTCCACGTCGAGGCCCATGCCGACCACGCCGCCTCGGACGCGGGCAAGACGCCCGCCGTCTCCGCCTCGGAAGACGGGGACGACGCCCATGACCATTGCCAGCTGCCACCGGGTCTCCACGATCCGGCGGCTGAGCCTGCCGAGCCGCCTTCGGTCCTGACCTCGACCAGCACGGGGGCCGCGCCGTCCGCTGCCCCGAGTGAGGCGCTGGCGCGCTCGATCCCGATCCTCTCGCTCGCGCCCAAGCAGTCCCCGCCGAGCTGAGCCGTCCGAGCTTCAGACGGCCGAGAACCCTTCGTTGGTCCTCGGCTCCTCGCGACTAGTTCACGCGCCGTCCGTTCGCACGGGTGGCTTCACGTTCGTTTCGGCGGTGTTCGTTCTCTCTGGAGAACCGTTTGGTTTCCATCAGTACATTTCTTTCATTGGGCGCTCGCGCGTCGATCGCGGCGCTGCTGTTCGCCGCGCCAGCGCTCGGCCAGGAGCCACCCCCTCCTCCGGCGGTACCCGAGCCTGCTGCGCCGTCGGAGCCACCGCCGGAAGCGCCTGCTCCTGCCGAGCCAGCGCCAGCCAGCGTCGAGGGCGCCAGCGACTTCGATCAGCTCGAAGCCGCCGTGCAGGATTCGCCAAGGGCGGCCCCGGCAGCCCCTGCAGCGCAGGCGAGCCCGATCATTCAGCCGGAAATGGCCCTCATCCTCGACGTGGCAGCAGCCTACTTCTCGGACCAGCCGCTGCCAGGCGGGGCGCACGATCCGGATCACACGGGCTTCAACTTCCAGCAGCTCGAGCTCGCCGCTGGAGCTGCCGTGGATCCGTACTTCCGGCTCGACACCAATCTCGTGTTCTCACCGTTCGGCGTCGAGGTGGAGGAGGCCTACGCCACGACGCTCGCGCTGCCAGTCGGGCTTCAGCTTCGGCTCGGGCAATTTCTGACGCGCTTCGGACGTATCAACGCCACGCACCCCCACAGCTGGGCCTTCGCTGATCAGCCCTTCGAGCTCACCCGTGTGTTCGGCGGCGAGGGCTTCCGCGGTCTGGGCGGCGAGATCTCCTGGCTCTTGCCTCTCGATTGGCACGTGGAGCTCTCGACCTCCGTCATGGAAGCGGCTGGAGAAGGCACCGTACGGAGCTTCTACGGAGCGCGCGACCTCGGCGTCGATTCGCTCAGAGATCTGCTCTACACGACGGCGCTGAAGCAGTTTTTTCCGCTCACGGACGCCTGGTCGTTGCTCGCCGGGCTGTCGGGCGCCTTCGGCCCGAACTCGAGCGGGCGCGACAACCGCACCGACGTCTACGGCGCCGATCTCTACCTGAAGTATCGCCCGATCGACGAACCGGAGCCGACGGTGGTTTCGCTGCAGGCCGAGTGGCTGCTCCGCCGGCGGCAGGTCCCGGATGATCTGCTCACGGACCACGGCGGCTTCGTTCAGGGGAGCTGGCGCTTCGCCCGGCGCTGGGCAGCGTCGCTGCGCTACGAGTACGGCTCGCCCGCCTACGGCGAGGACGGAGCGGTGGCGTTCGACCCGCTCGATCCCGAGTGGACCGAAGCCAGGCACCGGGCGAGCGCGGCGCTGAGTTTCTACCCGACCGAGTTTTCTCGCCTTCGCCTGCAGGGCGACCACGACCTGCCAGAGTGGCGGGATTCGGTTTCAGCAGTGTTTTTGACCGCAGAGGTGCTGATCGGCGCCCACGGTGCGCACGCCTTTTGATTCGGAGATGACCATGAACAGAGCTCGATACCTACTTCTCATGCTGCTTTCGCTGGCCAGCGTGTTCCTCTTCTCCGGCAGGGCTGCGGCAGAGGTGCGCGTGGTCGCCAGCACGCCCGATCTGGCGGCCATCGCCAAGGCCGTCGGCGGCCAGCGCGTCGCGGTCACGGCGCTGGCCTTGCCCAGTCAGGATCCCCACTTCGTGGACGCTCGGCCGCACCTGGCGCTCGAGCTCGCCAAGGCGGACCTGTTGATCGTCGCCGGCGCCGAGCTCGAGCTCGGCTGGCTGCCGACGTTGATCACGGGCTCGCGCAACGCAAAGATTCGACCCGGCGCAGCGGGTTATCTCGATGCTTCGACGTTGGTCGATCTGCTCGACGTGCCCAAGACGAAGGTGGACCGCAGCCAGGGTGACATCCACCCGAGCGGCAGCCCGCACTACCTGCTCGATCCGCGTCGGGCCGAGAAAGTGGCAGTCGGCATCGGTCGCCGCCTGTCGGAGCTCGATCCCGCCGGCAAGGACGTTTATCTCGCAGCCACCAAGGCCTTCGTGAGCGAGCTCCGCAGCGCGCGTCAGGGCTACGAAAAGAAGCTCGCGCGCCTGCGCGGGCGACCCATCGTCGGCTACCACAAGTCGCTGTCGTATCTCGCCGACTGGCTTGGTCTAGACGTGGTGGATCACCTCGAGCCCAAGCCCGGTATTCCGCCCAATCCTCGGCACGTGGCGCAGGTCATCGAGCTCGGTCGCGCGCGCAAGGTCGTCGCGCTGGTGCAGGAGGCCTGGTTCGGGACGGGCACGTCGAAGGTCGCCGCCGACAAGATGGGCGCGCAGCTGATCGTCATCCCGGGCATGACCAATTTCCAGGGAGGCCAGAGCTACACCCAGTTCATCGGCGCCGTGGTCGCCAAGCTGGATGCCTTGAAATGAGGAGACTGGCGCTACCGCTGCTCGCACTCGCGCTGTCAGGCTGCGCCTGGGACGCCGGTCACGGCTTTTCGACGATCGACAGTGCGGCCGTCGGGGCGAGCTTCGAGCCAGAGAGCGCACGCCGTCTGGACGGCTCCGTCCTCACCGACCTCGGCTACGTGGTCACGCCCGAGGAGCTCAGCCTCGAGATCGAGCGTGTCGACCTCGATACGCTGGCCGGGGCAGGGGAGGCGCAGGCCTTCGATCCGGCGCAGCCGCCCGAGGGCTACACGCTGTGCCACGGCGGACATTGCCACGCGCTCGACGGGCGTCTCGTGCCCTACGAGGAAGTGGAGGCCGAGCTCGCGGGTGGAGCTGCCGCCTTCCAGCGCGTCGTCTCCCTGGAAGTGGGGCAAGAGCTCGACGCGCTGAGCAACGAAACCGTAGCGGCTCCGCCGGCGCCGTCGGCCGAGCTCCCCGAAACCGAGCTCCGGCGCGCCAGGGTAGCGATCGGCGCCGTCCATCTGCGTCTCGTCGCCAGCGGTGCCGAGCTCGGCACCGAAACCGTGGAGCTCGACGCCGACCTCCCCCTCGCGCTGCGGCCGAGCGCGAGCCTCGACTTCACGGTGGATCGAGACGCTCCCGAACGTGTGCGCATCGCCGTTCAGGTGAGCTACGGCGCCCGCCTCTTCGACGGCGTCGACTTCGCCGCTCTGGGCTCGGGTGGCGTCGCGCTCGACGATCCCGACGATCCCCTGCTGCTGGAGCTCGTCTCCAACCTGGCCGCGGCCGAGGTGACGGCAACCATCTTGGGGCAGAAGTGAAATGAAGACGAACTATTGCGAGTGCTTACTCTGGGGCGCGCTCTTGCTTGCCGGTTGCTCCGACGACAACCCGGGCGTGGCAGAAGAGGAGGACCCAGGCGAGCACGCCTGTGAGCACGCCGGAGAAGCGGGCGCCGCCCTGGAGGCAGCGGCCGACCCGGCGGATGCGGTCGAGCTCGTGCTCGGTGAAGAACCAGTCACCGTCACGTTCCCCGCCGAGGGCGCGGGTTATCACGGCTACGTGCGCCTGCGTGGCCCCGCCGATGCGCTGCTCTTCGCGGGCGCGGAGGCGGTGATCTCGTCGCTCACTTCCGCCGACGGCGGCCGTGAGCTCCTGCCGGAAGCTGCGCCCAACGAGCTCTGCCCCGACGCCATACCGGAGCACTTCGACCTCGAGCTCGAGGATGCGGAGTACCTGCTCGAGCTAGGGCCCGCCACCGTGGACAGCGTGTGGCTCATGTTGCTGGACGCGTCGGGGCACGCGCACTCGTCATGATCAGCTGCAAGGACCTCGCAATAGGCTACGGGGCTGTCCCCCTCCTGCCGCGCTTCGAGCTCTCGATCGGGCCCGGAGAGTTCTGGGCCGTGATCGGGCGCAACGGCTCCGGCAAGAGCACATGGCTGCGCACGCTGCTCGGCTTGATGCCGCCGCTCGGCGGAACCATCGAGAAGCGACCCGGGCTCAAGCTGGCGTACCTGCCGCAACGCGGGACTGGCGACGATTCGTACCCGGTAACGGCGCACGACGTGGTGGCGATGGGCTGCCAGCGCGGCTGGTCGTTCCTCGGCAGCGGGCGTCAGGCCAACGGTCAGGTGGAGCGCGCTCTCGAGCTCATGGGCGCGGGTGAGCTCGGCCCCCGGCGCTTCTCCGAGCTGTCGGAGGGACAGCGCCAGCGCGTGCTCTTCGCGCGTATCGCTGCAGGCGAGCCCGATCTGGCTCTGCTCGACGAACCGACTTCCGCGCTCGATCTGGTCGCCGAGCGCGAGGCCTTCGCGCTCCTGCGACGCCTCAACCGCGAGAGCAAGACGACGATCATCATCGTCAGTCACTATGTCCGTCTGGTCGCGGAGTACGCTGATCACGCCGTTCTACTCGACCGTGACACGCCCGCCGTCGTGCTCGGCACCCCGCAGCAGGTCTTCGCGCACTCGTCCTTCCGCGCCCGCTACGGCGGCGACTCCATCCCGCCGCCGCCTCCTCCCGCCGCAGGAGGTGAGTCGTGAGCGCTCCGCCCGGAGACGACTTCGACGCCATCCTGGCGGAGCCGGCTCCTTCCGCCTCCGCCGTGCCGCCGCCGGCTGCCACTACCGCCGGCGCGGAGCTCACCGGCCACGCCGTTCACGCCGAAGCTCCGACGTTTGCGGAGTTCAGCCGCAACTGGGATCTCTACCGGGACCCCGTGCTCGCCGGCATCATTGCCGGTGCTGCGCTCGGGTTGGTCGGGGTCTTCATCGTGCTCCGCCGGGCGGTGTTCGTCACGGCGGCGGTGAGCCAGGCCGCCGGGCTCGGCGTGGCCACGGCTTTCCTGGTCGCCATCCACGTGGGCCTCGAGCTGCCCCCGGTGCTGGTGGCGTTCGTCTTCGCCTGCCTCGCGGCGCTCCTGCTCGCCATGCGTCCGCCGGCGCGTCTGCCGCGCGAAGCGACCGTCGGCTTCCTCTATCTGGCTTGCAGCGCGCTCGCCATCATCGTCGGCGATCGCATCAGCCAGGAGGCGCACGACATCGCCTCGATCCTGTTCGGTACTGCGGTGCTGGTCCGCCCCGGCGATCTGGTGCTGGTGGCGCTGACGGGTGCGCTGACCATGGGCGGGGTGATCGCCAGCGCGCGTGGCCTGGCGTTCTCCGGCTTCGATCCCGACGCCGCCCGTGTGCAAGGTCTGCCCGTCTCGCTGCTCGAGGCGGGCTTGTGGCTCCTGGTGGCGGCTGAAGTCGCCGTGTCGACGCGCGCGCTCGGCGCGCTGCCCGTCTTTGCTTTCGCCGTGCTGCCCGCGTTTGCTGCGCTGCGGTTGTCGCGAAGGTTGCCGCAGGCGCTCCTGATCGGAGCGCTCGGCGGTGCGTTCTGTGGCGGTCTCGGTTACCTCGCCGCGTTCATGTTCGAGCTGCCGGTGGGGGCGTCCCAGACGACGATCGCCGCGCTGCTGGCGGTGGCTGCTTTCGGCCTCGGCCGTCTGCGCGGGCGCTAGTGCCGCCGGCCAGAGATCTGGCCGGGGTTCCTGCGGAACCCTCGCGGCCAGCGGCCGCGGCGGCACCGATGTTGTGCGGGGCGCGGCCGCGCCCCCTCGGCTTCGCCGAGCCTCCCCCTCGGCCGCTCCGCGGCCGCCTAGTGCCCGAACGTCTCCTTCTCCTCACTCCTTTGCTTCTTCATCCCGCAACGAACCCTTTGACGAGGGGCACTAGCTCTTGCCGCGCAGCTTGCGGTAGCGCCCGATCAGCGCGTTGGTCGAGCCGTCGTGCGCGAGCTTGGGCGCCTCGGTGCTCGCTAGCTCGGGCGAGATGCGCTTGGCCAGCACCTTACCGAGCTCTACCCCCCACTGATCGAAGGGGTTGATGTCCCAGATCACTCCCTGCACGAACACCTTGTGCTCGTAGAGCGCCACGAGCTTACCGAGCACGGCTGGCGTCAGCCGATCGACGAGCAGGGTGTTCGTGGGCCTGTCACCGGGAAACGTCTTGTGCGCGACGAGCTCGGCCGGCACGCCTTCTGCGCGCACCTCGTCCGCGGTCTTGCCGAAGGCGAGCGCCTCGGTCTGCGCGAAGAAGTTCGCCATCAGCTGATCGTGGTGATCACCCAGTGGGTTCAGGCTGTGCGCGAAACCGATGAAGTCACAGGGCACGAGCTTCGAGCCCTGATGGATCAATTGGTAGAAGGCGTGCTGCCCGTTGGTGCCCGGTTGGCCCCAGACCACCGGTCCCGTCTGATAGTCGACGAGCTCGCCGCCGATCGTCACGCGCTTGCCGTTGCTCTCCATGTCGAGCTGCTGCAGGTACGCCGGAAAGCGACCCAGGTACTGGTCGTAGGGCAAGACGGCGTGGCTCTCGGCGCCGAAGAAGTCGTTGTACCAGACGCCGAGCAAGCCGAGCAGCACGGGCAGGTTGCGCTCGAACGGCGCGCTGCGGAAGTGCTCGTCGAGCTCGTGGTAGCCGGCCAGCATCTCGCCGTACGCCTGCGGCCCGATGGCGAGCATCAGCGACAGCCCCACGGCGGATGGCAACGAGTAGCGCCCGCCGACCCAATCCCAGAAGCCGAACATGTTGGCGGTGTCGATGCCGAACTTCTGCACTTCCTTGGCGTTGGTCGAGACGGCCACGAAATGCTTGGCCACGGCGCTCGCGTCGCCGAGCTTGCCGACCAGCCACTCTCGCGCCGTATTGGCGTTGGCCAGGGTCTCTTGCGTCGTGAACGTCTTGGAGCAAACGATGAAGAGCGTCTCTTCGGGGTTCAGGGCGCGCGTGACTTCGGCGAAGTCGGTGGCGTCGACGTTGGAGACGAAGAAGAACGCGAGCTCGCGCTGGCTGTAGTGGCGCAGCGCTTCGTAGGCCATCACCGGGCCGAGGTCGGAGCCGCCGATGCCGATGTTGACCACGTTCTTGATGGGCTTGCCGGTGTGCCCCAGCCAGGCGCCGCTGCGTACACGCTCGGCGAACGCGCCCATGCGAGCCAGCACGTCGTGAACCTCCGGCACCACGTCCTTGCCGTCCACGAGGATGCGTGCGCTCTTCGGTGCACGCAGGGCGACGTGCAAGACCGCGCGGCCTTCGGTGACGTTGATCTTGTCGCCGCGGAACATGGCGTCGATGCGTTCACGCAGGCCGACGGCGCGGGTGAGCGCGAGCAAGAGCTCGAGCGTCTCCGTCGTGATCAGGTTCTTCGAGTAGTCGAGGTAGAGCCCCGCCGCCTCGAGGGACAGCCGCTCGGCGCGGCCCGGCTCCGAGGCGAAGGCCTGGCGCAAGCTCAGGCCGCGGGTCTTGTCGAAATGCTCACCGAGTTTCTGCCACTCGGGCAGCTGCCTGAGCGCGGGCCGTTGGGTCATGGGGCCGGGATTAGGCCCCTTCCAAACGGAGATCAAGCTCGGCCACGAGGGGTAGGTGGTCGGAGGCCTGACGGGTCAAACGGTCCCGGGGAGCGACGCAGGAGCGGGCTCTCAGGTCGCCGCGCACGAACAGGCCGTCGAGCGGCCTGATGGGCAGCGGCGCTGGAAAGGTGTTCCGTAACGCACCGGCACGGCGGAAGCCGGCCGGCAGGAGGAACCGCGGGCCGAGTGAGCCCCAAACGTCGTTGAGATCGCCACCCAGGATGATCGGCGTGCGCTGGTGTAGATGCGCGAAAGGATGTGAGCTCAGGAAACGCTCGAGCTGTAGCCCGCGTTCGGAATCGGCCAGACCGAGATGGAGATTGAACACCAC
>DATLIL010000290.1:0-22219 GCA_035539475.1 Polyangiaceae bacterium | reverse complement strand
CTCCGCCTGTGCCACCGGCGCCGCCACCGCCGCTCCCGGCGAGGCCGCCGGCTCCGCTGCTCGTGCCCGCTGCCCCGGCCGCGCCGCCGCTCCCGGCTGTCCCCGCCGCGCCAGCTTGGCCGCCGGTCTGGGGCACCGCGCCGTCCGTACAGGCGCCCACGAGAGCAGCAAGCAGTCCGAGTAGTAGCAGAGGGCCGAAGGACGGTGAGGTAGACACGATGCTCGCAGCAAGTGCCTCCGACTGGCGCAAGTCGGTCAGAAATCGGCCTTCTGGCGCGGGAGGCGACCACCTCGTGGCGGAGCGCCTCCCGCCTGTCGTGCGCGGCGACCTACTTCGCCCGGCCGCAGCTGCAGCCAGCGTTGCAGCGGCAAGGGGAGCACTCGCAGCGCTCGCCGCAGGGGCACCGCTCGGCGCTGGCGCCCGCGCAACCGCAGGAAGCCTTACGACACGCACATTCCGTCTGATTCTGCTGGTCCATGACTGTCTCGCTCGGTTCGAGAGGCGCTCCATTGCGCGCTCTCGGACTGAAGACGCAGCAGGCCCCCGGGCATTACGCGCGCGGGCGTTTTTTCTCAGGGCGTGTGCAGCGAGGCGACGATCTCGGCGCTCTCTTGATCGTTCATGTCGGTGGCCACGGTGGCGTAGCCCACGCCGCGGCGCTCGGTGGCCGCGATCGTGAAGCCGCGCTCCCAGCCGACGTACACGGGCTCGTTGCGCACCACGCGCGCCTTGAGCCGGCGCTCCATTGGCACGCGCGCCGCGTCGTAGACGTAGAGCGTCATCTTGTGCCCGCCGACGTGATAGCGCAGCAGCGCGGCGCGGCGATTGCGGATCGGCACGACGCTGGCGCCTTCCCAGCGCGCGCCGTACTCCGTGAGGCGCGGCAAGCGCACCGGCACGCCGACCTCCGGATCGAACTGCTCGAGCTTGGCCGGCTCCGTGACGTCGGGCTGCTGCGGCTGCAGGTGATACGTGACCAGATCGTCGATGAACTGGTCGACGTTCACGTTCATGTTCATGTCGGTCGTGGGCGGCTGAGCGGGGAGGCGAGCGCTGTCGTTCCCGCCGTTCTTCTGCGTGGCGCCCCAGACCAAGACCAGCGCGGCTGCGGCAGCCAGCGAGGCCGTCACGCGCCAGGGGAGCATGCGCGGCGGCGGCGCCGACTCGATCAGCTCGGTCTCGCGCTCGCGCTCGGCTTCCAGCGCGGCGCCGAGCCGGGCCATGAAGGCAGATGACACTGGCGCGGCCTCGCGCACGGTCTTCTGTACGCTGCGCTTGAACGCAGCGTCGAGGCTGACGCGCGCACTGCAGCGCTCACAGCCTTCGAGGTGTTGCTCTACTTCGACGATCTTGTCAGGTGACAGCTCGCCGTCGGCATAAGGCTCGAGCAAGGCGGCTGCTTCGCGGCAGTGGCTCATGTTCCCACCTCCCGCTTCGCGCGATAGTTGCGCAGGTCGACGACCGGGGTCTCGTCAGCTTTCTGCGTGCCGACCTCGGTCTCGGGTCCGACGATGCCGTACGCTCGCGCGTGCTCGTAGAGGCGCTTCTTCAGCAGGCGCCTTCCGCGGTGCAGGCGTGACATCACGGTTCCAATCGGACAGCCCATGATCTCGGCGATCTCCTTGTAGGATAGCTCCTCCACGTCGGAGAGAACCACCGCCAAGCGAAACTCTTCCGGCAGCTCGTCGAGCGCTGCCGTGATCTCTTTCTCGAGCAGTGAGCGCAGCGCCTGGGATTCCGGGTCGCGCATCGCCTCCATGCTCGAGGCGCCCACCCAGCCGTCCGCCAGCGGATCGGCGTCGGGCCCCTCCATCAAGGTCTTTTCCAGACCCCCGCGACGATAGCGGTTGATGAAGGTGTTGGTCAGGATGCGCAGGAGCCAGGCCCGCATGTTGCTGCCGGAAGCAAACTGCTCTCGCGCGCGCAGCGCCTTGAGCAATGCGTCCTGGACCAGGTCTTCGGCTTCGGCAGCGTTGCGCGTCAGGCGCGTGCCGACAGCCAGCAGCGTCGGAACGTGCGTGAGCGCTTCGCGCTCGAACTCACTGGGTGCGGTGCTGGCTCTCATGCGAGTGGCTTTTCCACCCTAGCAACCACCGGCAGTTCGTCACTATTCCTGGGCTCGTAGGCGATTTGGTCGACGGGCCGAAATTGCTAGCTCGAGCCCTGGTCGGGGCCCTTGCCGAGCTTCTGTTCGATGGCGTCGAGGCGCTCCGACAGCCGCTTCACCTGCTGCTCGAGCTCGCGAAAAGCCGCGAAATTGGGCAAAACTGCGCGGATTCGCTCGTCCACGGCGGTCTGCCACTGTTCGAGGGTCGCGCGCAGGCCCTTTCCTTCCTTGCTTTGGTTCATGTCTTCCTCCGCAGGCGGAATCGGGGTGAGGGGGGGCCCCGGCGGCATCGAGCCTTCCTGCTCGTCCCGCGGCATGAGTTTGCCGAGGGGGCCTTCGCGGAGCTGGGTCAGGATGCGCTCGCCGCGGTGGCGGATCAGCGCCTTCAGGGTGTTGAGCGGAATGGCGCGCGGCTTCGCGCGGAGCTCCTCCGAGATGATCAGGGCCAGCGTGACGTCGGTTTTGTCTTCCTTCGTCGCGTTGTCGATGATCTGCACGTCCTCCCCATCCCGAATCATTTCGGCGATTTGGAGCAGGGTGACGTACGTGCTGCCCTTGGTGTCGTAGAGCTTGCGGTTCGAGTAGCGCTTGATGATGCGCCGCTGCGCTGAAGGAGCACTACTGTCTGAGCTTTCGCCACTTGCCATCGGAACCCCGGAGCCGGCGAAGCCCGCGAAAATACGAGGGCTTAGGTGCTTACCGGCCGAGCTCCCTCATGGAACCAAAGATGGCGCATAGCGTCAAGCGACGCTTCAGGCGGTTTTTTGTAGGAGTTCGCCCCGGACTTCGTGCTCGAGGAGCTCCTCGACCCCGAAGCTGCTCTGGACCACGTGGGCGTCGAGCTCGGCCTCGCTGAGCTCCAGGACGAGCTCGAGGAACTCGCCGAACGACGAGCGGCGCATGCCGAGCTCGTTGACCCAGGAGATGACCTCGTACTCGCCGTCGGCGCTCATCACGTCGACGTTGAACGCGAACAGGGTCGTCGCCTGGGCGTCGATTCCGAACGGGATGATCGAGAGGCGCTGCGAGCGAGAGGGCGGGCCCAGATCGGGTACCGGTGTGTCGGCGGCCTGGAAGGCCGAGCGGGCGAGCTCCAGGTAGGAGGGCTTGCCGAGCAGTGCCGTGCCGAGCAGGGTCGCGCCTTCGAAGAAGCGGGGCCAGCCGTCGTAGCGCGTGAGAAAAGCGCGGTACGAGGGCGGCAACGGCCGGCCGAGTCGTTCCTCCGCCTTCTTGATCTTGGCCTTGGAGGCGCCGGGGTTCGGCACCAGTCCCATGTCGCGGAAGGGCGCGAGGCGCAGGATCTCGGAATGCGTGACGCGAATGCGATCGAGGAGAGCGTCTTGATCGGCCATGCAGCTGTTCTCCCTCAGCGGGCGGTGACGCCAGTAAGCACGCTCGGAGCGAAACCCCCAACAAAACGGCAGAAACAGTTCCGCTTCGAAATCCGGAAATCGCCAGAATTTTGCCGGGTTTTCGGGGTCTTGTGTACGCTGCCCCGCAGTGCGTCTGCCGCTTTTTTTCGGCGTGATCCTGCTCGCGGGCTGTCAGGCCGTGGGCGGCTCTCCTCATTTGATCGAGCTCCAGGAGCTCACGCCTCGCCGCCTCGGAGCAGGTGAGACCGTCGAGCTCCACGGCCAGGGTTTTCCCGAGGGCCGCCGCGCTCGCGTCACGTTCCAGGGCGAGCTCGCTCGCGCCGGCCATGAGCCGCAGCAGGTCGAGATCAGCGCGTTCGCGGAGAGCTCGTCTCCACACACGCTGGCGCTCGTGCTCGATCGCCGGCTGGAGCACGAGTTCTGCGGCGCCGAAGCTCCGCAGCACACGACCTTCCGCGGCTCGGTGCAGGCGGCGTTCGCGCCCCGCACCGCCGGCGCGCCGCCCGTGACTGGTGAGCTCGCCGAGGTGGTACTCGACGTCGTGCCGCAGGCGGCGCTCGCCGAAGTGGAGCACCGCGCGCACGAGGGTGAACGTTTCGCCGAGTTTGCCGGTCTGCTGATCGTACCGGCGAGCCGCGGGCTCGTCGTCCAGGGCGTGATGCCGCGCAGTCGCGCCGAGAGCGCCGGCGTGGCGAACGGCGACATCATCAGCGAGCTCGACGGCGTACACGTGCTGTCGCTCGAAGATTTCGTTCCCGCCGCGGAGGCCGAGCGCTCGCGCCTCGTGGTACGCCGCGCGGCACAAAAGGAGCCGCTGGCGCTCGGCATCGACAGCCAGGGGTTTCGTCCGCGTTCGGCGGAGCAGCTCGTTCCCGCCGCGGCGCTGCTCTTGATCGGTCTCCTGCTGGCTCTCCTGCTGCGCACGCCGGTGGGGCGCGCCTTCACCTGGCTCGAGCGGCGCGTGGTGCACGCGACCTGCACCATCGGTCTCGGCGCCTTCGCGCGCGAGCTGCCGCGCAGCGCAGGAGCGACTCTCGGCGTCGTGCTGACGGGTGGAGCGTTCGCCAGCATCGCTCTCGGGCGCGCGCTCGTCGCCGCGGAGCTCGATCTTCCGATCGTACTCCTGTGCGTCACGACGTCGCTCTTCGTCGCCTGCTTGCTCGACAGTGGCAAACCGAGGCTCGACTTCGTCGCGCGTCTCCGCCTGCTCCTGTCGGTCGCTCTGCAGCAGCTCCCGATCGTGCTCGCTCTCGCGCTGATGGCGTTTGGTGCCGGTAGCGTCAGCGCTCTCGATCTGGTGGCGGTGCAGGGCGCCGCGCCCTGGCGCTACGGCGCCTTCGCCAGCCCGCTCGCGCTCGCGGCCTTCTTGACCTTCGTCGCCGCGCTGGTTCCGCGCCCGACGTCGGGCTCACCAGGAGCCGTGCTTCGCGCTGCCGAGTGGGTCCACCTGATGGCGGTCTGCTCACTCGGCGCGCTCGTCTTTCTCGGTGGCTACCGCCTGCCTGGCGTCTCGCTGGCGTCTCCGTCGCTGGCGCTGCTGGGCCTCGGCGCAGCGCTGCTCTGCATCAAGGCTAGCGGCTTGCTCGCGCTGGTGCTCGCCTTGCGCGCCGTGCTCGGCCGCATCGACGCTCGCCAGGCGGCGCCGCTCACGCTGCGCTGGCTCGTCCCGAGCGCCGTCGCGATCCTCGCGCTGTCACGCCTCTGGTCTCACTTCGCCGCCCGGAGCGGCCTCGCGGTGGCGCAGGGTGCACTCGGCTACGCTTGCTTCGCGGCCTTCGTGCTGCTGCTCGGTTTGCTCGCGCAGCGCATCGCCGTCGAGCTCAAGCGCGGTCACCACAAAGAGAGCTCGGTCAGTCCCTGGCTCTAGCTCGTCAGGGGCCGTGAGCGTTCCCGCCGCACTGCCGGGGCAGAATGTCGCGCGCGTTTGAAGTGACGACGCAAGGATCCACCTGGCGCCCCGCTTCGCGAGCTTCGTGGCAGTAATTTCAGGGGCTGGCGCGGTGTTTGCTCTGGCTCGGGCACGGAGGTGTCTCCATGGAATCACTCGACTTCCGACACGCGAACGATGTTGGCGTGCCCGATCCCAAGGCGCTCGATCGACTGGGCTCTCTCTGCGCCATGGAAGCATCGGCGGTCCGTTCGTACGAAAACGCTCTGGCCTCGCCGTTGCTGCAGCCCTACAGGCACGCGCTGCTGGCCCTGCGCGGTTCCCACGAGGAATGTATGCGACTGCTCGATGAGCGCCTGAGGCTCGCCGGTGGCCAGGCGTCCTCGACACCGAAGATCAGCGATTCGCTGGTCGCGTTCCTCGAGGACATGGGCGTTGCCCTCGGCGCCTCCACCGCGTTCAGTGCCTTCGATCGCGGCGAGACGCACTGCTCCAACGAGTACCGCCGGGCGCTCTCGGACTTCGACGGGGCGACCCGTGACTTCGTCGAGCGCGAGATCCTTCCTCGCCAGATCAGCGCGCACGCCCTGGTCAGCACGATTCGTCGCGAGAGCTGAGTGCTGCCCGACCCGAGCGCGGTGTCGCTGATCGTCACCGCGCTCAGGCTCCGGGCCGTCAGGGTCTGACGCTCACTCCAGGTACGGGCACTGGCCTGCGGAGGTGCAGTCCTCACAGCGGTTGCAGCTGCTGAGGCACGCTTCTTCGCCCGAGTCGCACTCGGCGTGGCAAGCGTCGCTGTCGCAGCCGCCCGCGCAGCTATCGAAGTCGTCCTGGCAGCCGCCGTCGCAGGAGCTCCGCACCTCGGAGCACGCTTCCATGCAGATCGCGCGGGAGGGCTCACAGGTGATGGCGCAGCCAACCGGGTCGAACCAGCAGCTCGCCCAGCAAGCCGCCGAGAGACCGCCGCAGGTACTACGGCACGTCTGCTCGCTGTCGTCGCACCCGTCGGAGCACGTATCGCTCTCGTCGGCGCAAGCTCCCTTGCACGCGCTGCCGTCGTCCTGGCAGCGCGGATGCGTGCCACGAGCGCTGCCGTCGCAATCGCAATCGCCGATGATGCAGCGGCCGCTCGCGCAGTCGGTGGGCCCGCTGCACGTCCTGTAGCCGCCGGTACACAGGTCGTCGCACGTGGCGTTGGCGTAGTTGATCGCGGAGTCGCATTCCTCGCCGTCGTCGAAGATGCCGTTGCCGCACAGGGGCTCGTCCACCGAGATGCCGATGCGCCCGCGGGCGTCGCCCTTGCCGAGCACGTCGCCGTCGAGCACGAAATGGAAGATCACGTCCGTCACCTGACCCATGGGCAGGCTGACGAACATGGGGTTCGGGCTGGCGAGCGTGGCGCCGCTGGTGTCGATCTGCACCGCCGGGCCGCTGGTGTGGACCAGGCGCCAGCCATCCTTGAGCATGATGCTGTAGTCGCCCGCTTGCAGATCGACCTGAACCCAGGGACCGATGCCGTCGCTGGTGACCGTGGTGGGCTCAGGGCCGTTGAGCTCGAAGATGGCATCTTCGAGCTTGAAGACGTTGCCGTTCTCCGTGCCCGCTTCGAGCTCGAAACGGGCGGTCGCCGTCGGGGCAGATGACGAGGGCTCGGCCCCGCTGCAGGCGAGGACCGCCCACGCCCCGCAGAAGAGCGCCCATCGTGATGTGTTGAACAATCGCGATTCAATAATGTGCTGCATTCGAACCTCCCACCCGCCGCCGTACGACAGCGCATCGCGCGACGCAATGACGCAGGCTCAGCGAATTCGAGGAGGGTGCTCGAGAAGCTTCGTGTTCAAACTTTCGACGCGCCGAACACAGCGTTTCGCCACGCATTTGGCCGCCTGCAAAAACTCTTGCGCTTGACGGCCACGACGTCGCTGGTCGTCGCGAGCTACGCGAGCGCGGCGCGCCATTGCTCCACGACGCGGAGGTTGGCCAGCGAGTCGTCCCAGGTCATGGCGGGCCACGCCGGTTCGCATGCCGGTAGTGCATCGGCGACGAGCTCCGCCTCGAGCGCGTAGATCGCACGGGGGATCTCGACGCTGACGACTTCGGGCGGCTGCCCGTCACGCTCGATCGTCAAATGGCGCAGGCCACCTCGGCCGTCATGCCGGACGCGAAGACGAGCGACGCCTGTGCGAACTCGCCGCCAGAGTGCGCTCGGCTACCCCTCTAGTCCGTCTGCATAGACGTGGAGGCAGCAAGCTCCTGGCGCCGGTTTCGATATACCTCGAAGCCTCCGACCGTCTTTCCGTGGCCGATGCCGCCGGCTACATCTGGCAATCGTCAGGGCAATTCTGCAAGGCGCAGCCGTAGCCCCTCGTCAGCGTGCCATTGGCGCGGCACTCTGGTGAGCTCGGAAACATGTCACCCTCCAAGCACGCAGCGCAAACGTCGTCTTCCCTGCAGGCGGCCAAATCGTCCGGGCACTCGATCTCGAGGCAGCTCAGGCATGCTTGGGGCAAGGTCGTGCTGGCACATACTTCATAAGGGGCGCAAACCGCGAACGCGCCCTGGTTGATGGCGGCGTCGCAGCAGGTGCCGGGGCAGTCAGTGCTCGCAGTGCAGCGCTTCGAGCACACCTGCACCTCCTGCGAGACGAAGTTGACGCAATTGTGCGTGCCCGCCGATTCGCCGCAGCAAGCCGGTTGCCCGTCACCGCAAACCGAGCCCTCCGAGGTGCAGCCACGTGGATCGACGCAACGCACCGTGCAAGAGCCGACCGTCTTGCAGGTGCCTTCACCATTCTGCTCGCATTCTTCGACGGTGCCCTCGCCGGTCACCTCGGGCGAGAAACCCTCCGGGCACGTGCCGGCCGGTACGTTGCAGCTTCCGACGTTGGAATCGGCTGAAACGTTGTTTTCCTTGGAGCAACCGTCGAGGCCGACCAAACAGCACCATCCGAACAAGAGCGGAGTGCCCACGACCATCATCCTGCTTTGCAACGCTTCCTCCTAAAGGGTTGCCTACCCCATACGCTTCCCGCTTGCGCGACTCAAGCGCGGCGGCAGGCTGGTCAGCGCGCGCCGGGTCGGAGCGTGTCAGTACGCCGAAGAGCGCCCTCGTCTTCCTCGGTGGCTACCGGCTGCCTAGCGTGCCGCGCTGGCTCGCCGTCGAGCTCAAGCGCGGTCACCACAAAGAGTGCTCGGTCAGTCCCTGGCTCTAGGTGCTACTTGCCTCGCGCCGAGCGAGCGCGGCGCGCCATTGCTCCATGACGCGGAGGTTGGCCAGCGAGTCGTCCCAGGTCATGGCGGGCCACGCCGGTTCGCATGCCGGTAGTGCATCGGCGACGAGCTCCGCCTCGAGAGCGTAGATCGCACGGGGGATCTCGACGGGGACGACTTCGGGCGGCTGCCCGTCACGCTCGACCGTCAAATGGCTCACCGTGCCCTGGCGTTTGCCGCCCGGGAGCCAGGCATCGTCGATGCGAATGCGCCCTTCTTCGCCGAACACGGTGGCAGCACAACCGAAGTCGTAGCGAATGGCGCAGGCCACCTCGGCCGTCATGCCGGACGCGAAGACGAGCGACGCCTGTGCGAATTCATCCACGCCAGTCGGGCCCGCTTGTCCGATCGCAGAGAGCCTGGTGGGCTCCGCCATGGTCTCGCCCGCCGCGAGCCCCGCCATCAACCGCACGAACGAGACCGGATAGCCGCCGACGTCGAGGATGCCGCCGCCCGCCTGTTCCGGATCGAAGAGCCGACCCTTGGGGTTACGCGGGTCACGAAACCCGAAGTCAGCGCGCACGTGCCGGAGCTCCCCGATCGCGCCGTCGCGGATGCGCGCGATGAGCTCTGCGATCAGCGGATGGCAGCGGTACATGTACGCCTCCATCAGGAACACGCCGCGCTGGCGTGCCGCCTCGATGATGCGCGTCGCCGAGGCCACGCTGGTGGAGATCGGCTTTTCGACGAGCACGTGCTTGCCCGCAGCGATGGCGGCGAGCGCCAGCTTCTCGTGCTGGGGGTGGGGAGTGGCCACGTACACCGCCTCGACCTCGCGATCGCCGAGCAGCTCGTCGAGCGAGTCCGTGGCGCGCGGGATACCGAACTTGGTCGCGAACGGCTGGGCCAGCCCAGGAAAGCTCGTGACGTTGACGATGCGACAGCGCGTGGAGGCCGAGAGCGCGGTGGCGAAATCAGTGGCGATCGCGCCGCTGCCGATCACACCCCATTGCAGGTTTTGCTGAGCCATGGGGTCACAGCCACCCGAGGGTCACCGATCAGGTCAGATTTTCGCTTGGCCGGAGGTTCGAGCCTGAGCACGACGCAATGGTTGCCGCCGCGCTCAGGCTCCGGACCCCGGGAGACGCTGCTTGCTGCGCTACCCGAGCAGCGCGCTCAGTAGCTGAAGTCGAGCGTCAGCGGTGCGTAGTTCGAATAGTTGACCGTGACGACGTTCTCGCCGTGGAAGCCGACGATGTACGGGCTGTTGTAGGTCTTGGCCGGGTTCGTGCTGCCGCCGCCGTTGACGGTGGGCATGCTCGTGCTCGCTCGCGAGATGCTGAAGACGTCGTTGTTCTCGGAGGTGTAGCTGAGTGTGCCGTTCGAGTAGCTATAGGCGTTTGCCTTGACCGAGCTGCGGAAGGCTGCAAACGAGCTGTAGTTCGCGGCCTGGCCGACCTGAATGACGACGGGCGACCACTTGTCTTTGAGATCCAAGAACTTGCCCTCATCGACGCTGTGGATCACGTAGCGGTCGGTCGGGCCAGTGCCGCCGGTCGCGATGCGGATGCCGGCGTAAGCACCGCCCGCCTGGGTGAAGAGCCATCCGCCGTCGTATACGAGGTTCGTCCACAAGTCCCCGAGCGAGATGTAGATGCGCGTGCCATCGCTGTACTCGGCGTTGACGTCACGGGCGACGACCATGGCGTTGACCGCGGCGTCGCCGACGATCTCCGTGAGGCCGACGGCCCCGTCTGCGTCCGTGCCGTTGCCGTGGATCAGGATGCGCCAATCTGGGTTGGCGGCGAAGTTGATACCCATGACGCGGTTCTGGTCGGTGAGCGTCGTGTAGTCCCTCGCCGGATCGAACTTCAGCGCTCCGAGCACGTAGTCCTGCGTGATGTAGCTGTAGCGGCGAACATACGAGTTGCCCGCGTCGAAGCCGACGTCATAGGTCTCGCACAGCGGCGTCGTCTCCGGTTTGCCGATGATGTAGCGGTCGATACACAGCAGCTCGTCTTCCGCTCCCGGTCGGACCAGGCCCGGTCGCCGGCTGATGTACTGGTACGGAGCCTTGTTGGTATCGGATGCCATCGCGCCGATGATCTCCGGAATCCGGTAGGCGCTGGTCGCCGCGATCAGGGTCGGTCGCTCCGCGGTATGCGGGAAATCGTGCCAGCCGTAGATATAGGTCCAATCGCGCAGCGTCGCCTTGTTCGCTGTTCGCTCGGCGGCGTCCTTGTACACCCGTGTCGACGCGCCGCCGCGTACGCCGGTCGCCGGCAAAAAGTCCTGCGCGTAGTCCGCCCAGTACAGGTCGAGGAACTTGCGCGCCTGGCTCTTCAAGACCGACGAGGGCGTGAACTCGTAGACGTTGTAGTAGGATGCGAGCGTGTACTTCGAGTAGGCGGAGGCGATCTCGAGATTGATGCCCTCGCGCGCCCGAGCCAAGAAGTACAGCTTCCAGTAGCTTCGCCAGGAGTTCTGGTGCTGGACCAACGTGGCCCCGTCCTCGAGCGTTGCGTTGTCGCCGCGGGTTGCGCGTAGAGCCTGCGTTGCCACGAGCAACGCGGACTTCTTCATCGCGTCCATGTTCTCGCTCATGTGGACTTGCCAGCTATCGGTGTTGGTTGCTTCGGCGATCGTGCTGCGGTGAAAAACGAACTGCCACAGCATCTGCTCCAAGCTGGCCTTGGTGCTCGCCTCGAGCCGCTGCGAGGTCGTCGGGCTCGCGTAGATGCGGACGAGGTAGAGCATGCCCCAGAAGCAACCGAACTCGGGATCGTAGCTGTTGTCGTTGGGGAAGTAGGTCGACGTGGCGAGCCCGCGCAGGACGGCGTTGGCCTCGCTCACGTTCTGATTCGCGGACAACGCCGCCAAGGCGAAGGCGCTGGCGACCTGGCAATAGGTCTTTCTCTCGGCGTCGGATGCGTTCGCGCCGGGCAACGCGTAGTCACCGCTCGAGTAAGCGGCGTAGAGGTCGAGTGCGTCTGCGCTCCGGGGCTCGAAGGCCCCTGAAGTGAGGGTAGCCACTTCGCTGCCCGGTGCGGGCAGCTCTTCGCTGTCGTCCGCGGGGCCCGAGCAGGCCGGCAGACAGAGCGCGCTGAGCAGGAGTGAACTCGAAAGGAGACGGCGGTTACGCAGGAAAGATATCGGCATGGTTTTCTGCGCCGCCGCTAAGCACGAAGCCTGCCAGTGGCGCCGTGGCGCCGAACGTCGCGTTTTCGGCCTCCTCCCGGTGCCCGCGGACGATGTTTGGACAGGCTGTCCGTGTCCGGGGCGACCTCGTTCAAGATTCGCTCGCGAGGGGAATTCCCAAGTTCACTCACAACCAGAAATTTCGGCGGGACAGTTCGATTGAAGGAAATTGAAGGAAATAGACATGTGCTGCCCTCAAGCAGGTCATGGCACGCATCAGCCGTTTGAATGCGGGCACGAGGTTTTGGGGAACCTTGGGTGCCGGTGTGTCGCTAGCGCTCGCGGGATGCACAGGGACCATCACCGGCCCTGGAGGCGACGAGTCGGGCGTTCCGGGTGGCCCCGCGCCGGGGACGCCGGGCGGTCCGGGCGGTGGCTCGGGCGGCGGTACCTCGAGCACAGGGGAGCCTCTGGATTGCTCCGGCACGGGCGCTCCGTCCGTCGGGGTCACGCCTTTGCGTCGGCTCACACGGTCGCAGTACAGCCATACGATTCGTGACCTGCTGGGTCTCTCGGGTGACCATGCCGCGCGGCTGTCGCTCGACGAGAAGGTGGGTCTCTTCTACAGCAACGCCAACAATCCGGTGACCGAGCTGCTCGTCGAGCAGTACATGACGACCGCCGACGAGCTCGCGGCGCAAGCCGTCGCCACGCAGATGACGACGCTCGTGCCGTGTGATCCCGCGGTCGAGGATCCCGCGGCCTGTGGCGCGAAGTTCGTCGATAGCTTCGGGCTCAAGGCGTTCCGGCGACCGCTGCTCCCCGAGGAGCAGACGCTGATGGTCACGTTGTTCAACGCCGGTCTCCAGGACGGAGGCTTCAACGACGGCGTCGAGCGCGTCGTCTCGGCGACGCTGCAGTCGCCTCAGCTGCTCTACCACGTCGAGCTGGGTGCACTGCCCGCCGGCAGCGCCGAGACCGTCGCGCTGGATCAGTACATCCTGGGTTCTCGGCTCTCGTACTTCCTGTGGGACTCGACGCCCGATGCCGAGCTTCTGCGCGCGGCCGGCGCTGGCGAGCTTTCCACGCCCGAGGCACTGCGCCTCCAGGCTCAGCGCCTGCTAGACGATCCCCGCGCCGCCGAAACCATCGCGGGTTTTCACAAACAATGGCTGGGGACCGATCACCTCGACGACCTCGAGAAGGACGCGGAGCAGTACCCGGACTTCAGCCCGGAGCTGAAGGCTGCGATGCTGCAAGAGACGGCGCGGTTCAGCGACTTCGTGATCCGGTCCGGGGACGGCCTCCTGGACACGCTGCTGACGGCGCCCTTCTCGTTTCTCGACCCGCCTCTCGCCGAGCTCTACGGGGTCACGCTGCCGGCCGGCCACGACCCACTCACGCCCGTCGACCTCGACCCGACTCAGCGCTCCGGCCTGCTGACCATGGCGGGAGTCATGGCCGTTCACTCGCACGCCAACCAGGGCTCGCCGATTCGACGTGGAAAGATGGTGCGCGAGAACATCCTCTGTCAGCCGTTGCAGCCGCCGCCTCCGGGGGCCGACATCACGCCGCCCGAGCCGGATCCGAACGCCTCGACGCGCGAGCGTTTCGAACAGCATCGCACCGAGCCCACGTGTGCTGGTTGCCATAGCCTGATCGATCCCCTGGGCTTCGCCTTCGAGAACTACGACGGCATCGGGACCTTCAGGACCATGGAGGCCGGCAAGCTGATCGATGCCTCGGGCGAGCTCACCGCAACCGACATCGACGGAACCTTCGTCGGCGCCGGCGAGCTGTCGAAGAAGCTCGCCACCAGCCCGCAGGTTCGGGACTGCCTGGCGCAGCACTGGTTCAACTACGCGTTCGGCCGCACCAGGGGTGACGCCGACGGCTGCTCCATGACCTCGCTGACGGGCGCCTTCGCGGCGTCGAACAACGTTCGTGACCTACTGCTGGCGCTGGTCACCACCGACGCCTTTCGATACGGCCGTTTCAACACGGAGGCACCATGACCCTACGACGTCCTTCGCGCCGAGCATTCCTGGCCACCATCGGGGCCGCCGGGATGGGGTCCCTGCTTCCGACGCTGGAGGCCGAGGGCCAGGCCACCGAGCCCAAGAAGCGGCTCATTCTCCTCACCTCGGGCAACGGCACCGTCCACTCGGCATGGAAGCCGAGCGCGAGCGCAGGGGTCCTGGGAGACCTCAACCAGTGCCTGTCTCCACTCGAGGCTTACAAACAAGACTTGCTCGTGCTCGATGGGCTCGGCTGGGACTACGGCGACGGTCCGGGCGTGGACCACATGCGTATCGCCATCATGTGGACCGGGTCGCCCATGCTGGAGGGCAACGACTTCTCGAACAGCACGGGCACGCGTCCGTGCGGTTGGGGTAGCTCGATCTCGATCGATCAGCTCGTTGCGAACCGCCTGGCCGAAACCGCGCCGACCCCGTTCAAGTCGCTCGAGTTTGGGGTGCGCGCGGCCAACAATCACATCTACAACCGGGTCAGCTACGCCGGCTCCAACCAGCCGATCGCCCCCGAATCCGATCCGTACGCGATGTTCGATCGCGTGTTCGCGGACATCGGCGATCAGCCGACGGACACCGCGGCTCTGGAGCGCATCCGGGCGCGCCGCAAGAGCATCCTCGACGCGGTGAAGGGCAACCTCAGCTCGGTGCAAGCCAAGGTGTCGGCCGCCGACCGCATCAAGATCGAGGCCCACCTCGCAGCCGTCCGCAGCATCGAGACGCGTCTGGACAATACCATTCCGGTCGACAGCTGCGCGCCGCCCACCCTCGACGGCGAGCTCGACGCGGACTCCAACGACAACTTTCCAGCCGTCTCGCGGCTGCAGATGGACATGATGGTGGCGGCCCTCGCCTGCGACGTCACGCGCGTGGTCAGCCTGCTGTGGGCGGGCGCGGCGAACGAGGTCCGCTTCACCTGGCTGGGCCAGGACGACGGCCACCACACCATCTCGCACGACGACAGCGACGGCGGGCAAACTCAGCGTATCGACGCGCACACCTGGTTCTCCGGCGAGTTTGCGTACCTGCTCGAAAAGATGAAGGCAGTGCCGGACGGCGCCGGTACCTTGCTCGACAACTCACTCGTCGCCTGGGGCAACGAGCTGTCGGACGGTGCGGCCCACAGCCAGAGCCCGATCCCGATCGTGCTCGCCGGCAAGGCCGGCGGCGCCATCACGAACACCGGCCGCATGCTCGAATACGACGACATGAGGCACAACGGCCTGCTGGTCTCGATCGCCAACCTGATGGGTCTCAGCGACGTCACCTCGTTCGGCTCGCTCGACGACGGCGACGGCGCTCTGCAGGGCCTAACGGCGTAGGGCCAGAGAGCCAAAGAGCGCGTCGAGCGCGTCGAGCGCGACCTCAATCTAGTGCAAGAGCCCGGCCTAGCCGTCTAGAGTCGAGGCATGACGTGGCTCCGTCGCCCGGGAGGTGTGCTTGCGATTCTGGCCGTTGCAGTGAGCTGCAGCGGTAGTGGCGGTGACGGTGACGGCTATGGCGGCATTCAGGGAACCGTGGCGACCGATCTCGGCAGGGCGTGCCTCGGGTCCACGGGCAGTGATGCCTGCGGGGACTCCCTCGAATGTACCGACGCCGATTCGATCGGTGGTCCCGTCTGCACGTTGTCCTGCGATCGCGACGCGGACTGTCCTGCCAACGGGCTTTGTTACATCTTCGATCAGAACGATGGCCATATCTGCGCGCGTGTGTGCCAGAGCGACGCCGATTGCGATGCGCTGGTGCCTGGAATGCGCTGCCTCGAACGCTCGTCGACAGGAGCTCGCCGCATCTGCGCAGACTGAAGTATAGTGACCGGCGGTTCTGGCGGGCGATCGGTGCCGGGTGAGGTGTGAAGGTGAAACGAAGTAGCGGGTGGGTCTCGATGATGGGGTTTCTGGCGGCCTGCACGCCGCAGGTCTGGCATGCCGATGTCGCGCAGAAGGTTCGTAGCGACTACAACGGGCGCTGCCCCGCCGACCAGGTCCTGGTGCGGTCCGAGCACGTGCGTGGAGGGCAGACGGTCTACGTGGTGGACGCGTGTGGGGTACTGCTCGAGCTCGAGCGCGGTCTCGTCATGCCGCTGAAACGCAGGGACCTGGCGGAGATACTGCCCGAAGAGACGCGTGATACGCCGCGCTACGCGCGGCCGGTGCCGCCAGCGGTGCTCGAGTCCGTGCGGATGGCAGCTCAAGGCTGGTGCAAGGTGGTCCCGGCGGAGGACCGATCCGAGGACGACGTCGCGTTCTACGTGGATAGCGCCGAAGAACAGCGGGCGTGTCGCGAGCGAGTGGCGGCGAGCATCGCGCCGCGAGGTACCTTCTACGATTCGCGCACGAAGAAACCGACCTACGCGTTCTGGATGGGGACGTACGCCTTCGACGTCACGGAGACCCTGCACACACCCGCTTGCGAGAACCTGATGCTCAAGGGAACGCCCGAGGCATGCCGCTGCAGTGGACGGCCGGAGACCGAGTGCGCGGCGCTACGAGTGGACCACCCCGGTCGAGACGAGATGACGGCCTCCGCGGCGCCGCGCGGCGATAGCCGCAAGAAGGCCAGTCGATTCTACGGTCGCATCACCCTTGGGCCGAGCTATCTCGGGCACGACACTGCGTTCGGTGACTACGAGGGTGGTGCCGTCGGGACGGGCGTGAGCCTCGCCGCCAGAGTGACGCCCGAGCTCGCGCTTGGCCTGACCGTTGGTGGAGCACGAGCCTGGGAGGCCAAGTCGGTCTCCTACGAGCGAGCGTCCGCGGACGGCCTATGGCTGGAGCACGTCGAGACGACCTTGCAGCCGTACGTGGCGGAGACCTGGGCGACGGCAGCGTTTTTCCCGCAGGGGCCACGCGGCTTCTTCGTCGAGGCAGAAGCGGGCGGGGTCGCTGTCGAGCGCGGCCGGTACATGCCGATGGTGGTCAGTCCGGCGTTCGGCGGGGCGCTCGGCTACGACGATCCGTCGAACCTGACGCTGATCATCCGCGGCTTTCACGCGCCGGGCGGCGACGCCACCACGGCGGCCTCGTTACAGCTTGGATGGGTGGGTGATCTATGAACCGTGTGAGAATGTTGCGGCACGTTTTCGCGCTGGTCCCGCTGATCCTGACCGGGGCTTGCGTCTCGGGCAACGAGGCGCAGGCGCCCTCGAACGAGCTCAACCAGCGCCTGGCCGAGCTGATCTGCACGCAGAAAGAAGGCTGCTGTCCGCAGTCGTACGACGGGGATCGCGAGCGTTGCCTGGCGATCGAGAAATTCTCGGCCTCGACGCGCGCTCACCGCATCGAGGCCGCCGTGGACGCCGGCTCGGCGCGCTACGACGACGCGCGGTTTCGCGAGTGTCTCGAAGCGCTCGATACGCTCGATTGCAACGGGTGGTACGCAGCGGCGGCGGACAACTTGCCGCTGCCTTGCCTCGACTACACCGAGGGCACGAAAGCAGTTGGGGCCACGTGCGACGACTACTTCGAATGCGCGTCCGGGCATTGCGCGTACACGCCGTCCGGCGAGGGCCGGACCTGCCAACCTAGCGGTCAGCTCGGAGACACTTGCCAGGGCAGCGACGACGAGTGTGCGGTGGAGCTCCAGTGCTGGGGAGGAACCTGCGTGCAGCGCCTGGCCGCGGGGGGCGCGTGCACGGACCACGGTGAGTGCAGCTCCGGCGAGTGCAGCTCCGGTGCGTGCGCCGGAGCCTGCAAGCTCGATTTTCGCTAACCGGCGCTCTCGAGCTCTCTACCTGCTCACTCGCACAGCCCAGGGCCGAAGATCCGGCGCTGGATGGTCCATTCGTTGGCGCCGGTCTTGCTCGACCAGACCACGGCGATGACGTCGTCCGGGTTCACGGCAACCGCGGCCGAGGTGATCGTCGTGTCATTCTCCTCGGCGACCAGGGCGCTCGGGTATTGGGTGCAACCGTCGTCGATGACGCGCACGTGGAGCGAGCTCTGAGCGGGATTCCAGTACAGGAGGACCGCGTCGTCGCTGCTGGTCTTTGCGATATCGATCGGGATGCCGTCGCTGAACTCGCATGCGCCAGTGCCGATGCGGATGCCGGATTCGAAGCGATAGGCGACACGGCTCAAGCCCCCGACCTCGGTGATGACGGGATTGGTCCTGTTCTCGGCCGTGGTCTCCGCGAGTTTCGTCGGCGCGGAACCGTTGACGCTGACGAACAGGTCTCCACCGGACTCGTAGACCACTCGATCGGTATCGGGGGAGGCATCGAACGTCGTGGCATCGTTGGCGGTAGCGCCGTCCATGTCGACGCAAGCCGCGCCCTCGCAGCGGACGAACTCGTTGTTTTGCACGTAGTAGGCGGTCGCGGAGGGCTGCGGCGCCAAGACGATCGGCGAGACGGTGAAGCTCGTCTCGCTACCGAGGCCAAAGGGATCGATGTACGCCCAGTAGAGCCTGGCCGGGTCCGCCTGGATGGGCTGTGACACCCAGGTCAATTTGAAGAAGTCACCGGAGCCGACCAGACCGGGGGAGTTTTGCGCGTAACCGACGTTCGTCTGCGCTTCCGTGCCCATCACGCCAGTGGCCGTCATCGAGTTGAAGTAGACGTCGGTGTCAGTGCCGTCGTTCCGATAGTCCGTCCAGGCGACCTCGAAGTTTCCCGTCGAATTCGCCGCGAGCGCCACGTCGTCCCGACGGGTCGTGCCGATGGCTTGCGCCACGACGCCGCTCGCTGCCGCCAGCACCACCTCATCCGTCGTTTCGTCCTCTCCGTCGCAGTCGTCGTCGATCAGGGCGTTGCAGATCTCGTCCGCGCCAGGGTGGACGTCGGCACCGTCGAGAGGCGAGTCGTTGCAGTCGTCGCCCGGAACTTCGCTCTCCGTGCAGGCTGCATCACCATGGCCGTCGCCGTCGGCATCCAGCGAACCGTAGACGCAGACTGGCCCTGCCTCGCTGGCCTGGCACTCGACGCTGCAATGGTCCGGATTGGCGTTTTCGCAAGAGTCCATACCGACCACGCAGGGCTCGGAAGGCGACGCGCCACCCGCTGCACCGCCGGTGCCGCCTTCACTGCTGCCGCCGCCTTCGCTGCTGCCGCCGCTTTCACCGTTGCCTCCAGCGTTACTGCCGGCGCTGCTGTCCCCGCCTTTGGACGAGCCAGCTGCCCCAGCGCTTCCGCCGCTGCCAGCTCCCCCACCCGGAGCGGCATCGGGTTTGTCATCACTGTCGGAACAGCTGAAAATGACAGCTACCCCAGCCAGGACCACGGCAAGCTTTGCTCCCCATGTCGAATGCATGGCGACAGCATTGCCGAAGCGGTCTGCCGCGGCAAGTCTAGGCAGTCAGCGAATCGGCGCCTGTGCAAACGTCGAGGCTAGCGATCGGCGTGGAGCTCTCTACGGCGCTCTTTCTCTTCTTGCCCCAGCTTGGCGATCGCTTCGAGCGTGCGGTTGGCGATGGCCTGGTGCACGCGCGGTGAGCCGCGCTCGGCGCGCAGATCGGACAGATCGACGGGCTCGCCGAACACGACCACGATCTTGGTCCCGGTGCCGTCGAAGTTACTCTTCACCTGGCGGTAGAGATCGTTGATCAAGCCGTTGACGAAGACCGGGATCACCTGCACGTCGACCTCGTGCAGCACCTTGCCGACCCCGCGCTGTGCGGGCAGAAAGCTGTACGGGTCGTCGCTCTTGTTGCGCATGCCCTCGGGGTGGAGCCCCGCGACCACGCCGCCGCGAGTGAGCATCCAGCTGAGCTCACGCAGGCTGGCCACGTTGAGCGCGGCCTGACGACGCTCGCGGAAGATGGGCGGGTACATCGCGAAGAAGCTCATCACGCCGTTCACGAACAGGCCCAGCGGCGACGTGTAGAAGAAATTCGAGCGCACCGGAAAGACGATGCGGTTCTTCAGGCCGCGGCGCACCAGGTGGCTGGTTACGACGTAGAGGTCGAAGAAGCTCCGGTGATTGCTGACGATCACGTAGCTCTTGGCAGGATCGAACGCCGGCAGCCGTTCGAGGCCGTAAACGTGCCGCAGGTGCTTGGTGAAGTGGTGGATCCAGGCTTGACCGAACGTGCGCTGAAAGAAGCGCATCGAGCGATCGAGCGCGCCTGGCTCCAGTGTCCGACGCACGAAGGCGATCTGTGCGCGCTCGATGGCGTTGAGCTTGCCCTTGCCCAGCGCCAGCAGGTCGGGCCGCGTGGAGTCAGCAGGTAATTCGAGCTCTTCGCCGGGCATGGCGCGCTCGGCTCAGGCTTCGCCGCCGGCTTCCTCGAACAGGATGTCCAGATAGCCGGGTGGGGGCAGGCGCTCGCCGATGCTCGCGATCACCGCCTGCGCGATCGCGCGCCGGTCTGCAGCGTCGTCGCTGAGCACGATGGTCAGGGTGGGGTGAGGCTCGAGATCGCGCTCGGGATTGAAGGTGCGTTCGACGCGGTGGCCGGCGACGCCACTCTGCGCGCCCAGGCATCGCTCGATCTCGGAGGCGATCTCGGGCGAGAGGCCGGTGCCCTCCGCCACCAGGATGCGTTCGTCCTCGAGTGGGGGAAGGTCCGCAAGGTAGCCGACGAGCGGCAACGGTTGTCCCGCGACGATACTGGCGAGCTCGCTGCGTCTCAGGAACAGCTCGCTGTCGTCGCCCGGGTTCACGACCAGACCGAACACGGTCTGCTCGTCGACGGCGTCGAGCGACATTTCGCAGGCCAGGTGCGCGGGCAGGGTGCAGCCCTTGAGCTCACCGCCGTCCGTTTGCCAGCCGAGTCCAGCAGCCACCGACTCCATCAGCTCGGGCTCCGTGAAGAGAACCGCGTAGTGGCGGCCCTCCTCGTCGCTGATCAGGTGCGGGCTGAGCTCGAGCGGACCGTCGATCTCGACTCGCTCACCCTCCGCCGCGCCGGCCACGTCCTTGCGCAGGGGCATGAGCAGCTCACCCTGAGCGAGGGCGCTCGTGAGCACCGCGACGTCGCGGCGCAGACCTCGACGCGCCGCGGCGACGACGTCGGTGAGAATCCTCGGCGTCTGCTCGGTTTGGGTCACCGGGCCCCCGGTATCATGAGGCCGGCCTCGACGCACGCGGTTCGGTCTAATACGCTCCCGGGTCCAATGACCGTCTCGCCACGCCGTGGCTTCTACCCGGAGATTGCGCCCTACCGGACGGGCTTTCTGCAGGTCTCCCCCGAACACACCCTCTACTTCGAGGAGTCGGGCAACCCGCGCGGCAAGCCGGCGCTCTTTCTTCACGGTGGGCCCGGCGGCGGCACCAGCCCGAAGCAGCGCCGCTTCTTCGACCCCGAGCGCTACCGCATCGTGCTTTTCGATCAGCGCGGCTGCGGCAAGAGCAAGCCGCACGCCTCGCTGGTCGACAACACCACCTGGCACCTCGTCTCGGATATCGAGGCGCTGCGCGCCCACCTCGGCATCGATCGCTGGATGGTGTTCGGCGGCTCTTGGGGCAGCACGCTGGCGCTGGCCTACGCCGAGAAGCACCCCGAGCGGGTGACGGAGCTCGCGCTGCGCGGCATCTTCTTGCTTCGGCGCTGGGAGCTCGAGTGGTTCTACCAGCGCGGTACGAGCCTGCTCTTTCCGGACGCGTGGGAGAAGTATGTCTCGGTGATTCCGCCGGAGGAGCGCGGCGACCTGATCGCGGCGTACCACCGGCGCTTGACCAGCGAAAATCCGGTCGTGCGCCAGGAGGCGGCGCGCGCGTGGAGTGTCTGGGAAGCCAGCACCAGCCACCTGTACCAGGATCAGGAGTACATCAAGAGCTGCGCCGGCGACGAGTTCAGCCTCGCGTTCTCTCGCATCGAGTGCCACTACTTCGTCAACGGCGGATTCCTGGACAGACCGAACCAGCTGATCGAGGACGTCGCCCGGATCAGACACGTGCCTTGCGTCATCGTGCAGGGACGCTACGACGTCGTCTGTCCGATTCAGAGCGCCTGGGAGCTGCACAAGGCCTGGCCCGAGTCGGATCTGCGGATCGTGCCCGACGCCGGGCACTCGGCCTTCGAAGCCGGTATCATCCACGAGCTGATCAGCGCAACGGACCAATTCGCTCGGTGAAGACGCGATAGATGAGAAGTCGACTAAGGACTGCGGCCGCGACGGTGCTCAAGGCGTTCGGTCCGCACAGCAGGCGCAGCACTATCGGCCGCAACCGCGCCCATATCGAGATCAAGAAGCTCGTCGAGAGCGAGCTCAGCGCCTTCACGCGTGCGGTAAAGAAGGAGCTCGAGCTACCGCGCGTGCAGTGGGTCGAGGTCAACCCCGCGCTGTTCCGCGTCGTGATCGCCTTCGAGGACGACGCCTTCACGATCGAGGAGCTCGTCGCTCACGTCGAGAACGCGGAGCGCACGTGTGGGGTTCACGACGCCGCGTTTCAGGCCAGCGTGCCGGAGAGACGCGAGGCCGGCAGCGGGCTGAACTTGAGGCCGAAGCCCGCCAGGGCGCCGAACACGTCCGCGGCGAGCTCGATGATCAGGCGCTCGGCCGCTTCGACGTCGGCGGGGTGCTCCCAGA
>DATLIL010000289.1:0-2236 GCA_035539475.1 Polyangiaceae bacterium | reverse complement strand
GTCATTCCCACCAACTCGATGGTTTCAGGCTGGAAGGCAACCTCAGCGTGGCTACTCCTCGCTGCCGGCACCTGCCCTGGCTCGATAGCGTGCACTTCGAGCGAACGAGCGGCCGTGGCTCCATCGAGCCAACAGCTGCGTGCATCACCCAGGCCCGTGGACGCAGGCGCGCCCGTGGAGCCGGCTGGCACCGCGTGGTGATCCGAGACTTTGCCGTGCCTCTGAACGACGAGTACCCGTACTACCTGTTCAGCGCCAACGACACCATCTCGGATCTCTGCAACATGACGACCGACGATGAAGAAGGGCCGTGGTTCGACTTCTCGCTCTTGAGCTTCGACTGGGCATCTTCGAAGGGCGACGACACTGCCGACGTGCGGATGAAAGTTCGCTACGCCGTCCTCAGCGGTCGCGCTGGCCTTCATCGCAAGCACTGCTCGGCGATGACTCGCTACCTGAAGTCGCAGCGAAAATGGCGCGAGCTCACTTTCGAAGGCAACGGGCACGGCTGGGTACCAACTCCGGCGACCGAGAGCGTGATGAGCAAGCTCGGCGATCCGTATCGGTGAGCCACGGACGTCCGCGAACGTCCGCGTTACGTTCGCGGCGACGCGCACCTTCCCGACGACCGACCTGCGAATTGCCCTGAAATAGCGTTGCGCATGTGACGGACGCTGGGGGGTTAGCAGGGGCGAAGTGCCTATCGTCGCGGTGACGGCGGGCGCGTTCATTCGTCTAGAACGGGAGTTGGATCAATGAAGATCGGAAGTGCGCTTTCGAGCGCCGGGTGGTTGGTGTGTGCTGCGTTCAGCGTTGGTTGCGCGGTCGATGCGGAGGAGCCGGGCGAGGCGGTGGGCGTCGAGCTGAAGGTGCCGCAGGAGAGCACCGAGCAGTTCGACTACGCGCCGGAAGGAGCGGAATTCGAGGCCGCCAAGGCCGAGCCGGACGACAGCTTGTCAGCCAAGGGGTCCGCCAGCCGCCCCTACGGATACACGTACATGAAGGCGGTGAGCATTCCGAACGGTGGTCAGGTCGGTTGCTACACGGCGGGAGGCTCAGCCGGCGTCGACCCCGTGCTGGTGCTGTTCCGCAGGCACGACAACAAGCACCAGACGTATCCGTACACGGAGCAGGTCTGGGTGCAGACGCTCGCACTCAACGACGACTCCAACGGTCTGCATCCGTACCTTTCGTTCACGAACACGAGCGGGAGCACGTTGAACGCCTACCTCATGGCTTTCGCCTACGGGTCATCGACCGGCCAGGCCGACCTGTGGTGCACCGGCAGCGCCATGGAGACGATCAACGTCGTTGCTGGCTCCGTCCACACGACTGCCAGCTCGGGTTCGGCGTCGACCTCGGGCTCCAACGGCGATCCGTGGCTGTTCATGGTCGAAGACACGCCGCTCAGCTGGTGGAGCAACTGGAACGACGACACCAGCAGCACGAACCGCGAGTCGAGCTTCAGCTATTCCGGTGGCTCTCGTGGCGTTTGGTTCGTGGCCAATGGCTACAACTCGGGCACGACGACCATCAACTACTGAGCGCGATCAGGTCGAGCACGCGAACGATCGGGAGCTCGTCGTGAGGCAAGCTTTTCGGTCGCTCGCGTGGCTGGCCACGATCGGCGCCACGGCTGGTTGCGCCGACGCGGGCGCGACCGACGAGGTCGGCTGGCTAGAGGAGTCGATCGTCGGCGGAGCGCTGGTCGAGCCCGACGAGTGGCCTGCGGTCGTCTCGCTGGGCGGCTGCTCCGGAACGCTGATTCATCGCCGATTGGTGGTGTACGCGGCCCATTGCGGGACCGCGATCGGCGAGGTGCGCTTCGGCGTCGACGCCAGCGCTCCGGCCCAGGTCGTGGCGACCGACCATTGCCAGGCCTACCCGGGTGCCCGACTCGGCGACGGCACCGATCTGGCGTACTGCGTGCTCGGTGAAGACGTCCTGGACGTGGAGCCCGCACGCGTGCTGGCCGGCTGCGAGCAGGCCGAGCTCGAGCCTGGACGAGAGGTAGAACTCGTCGGTTTCGGCGTCGACAAGGAGGACGGCGAATACGGGCTCGCGCGCAGTGCGCGCGCCACGATCACCGACGTGAGCGACGAGCTCCTGATCTCCGCCGACGCCGCGGACACCTGCAAAGGTGACTCGGGTGGGCCCGTGTTCCTGCCCGTGAGCGATGATTCCGGCGAATCGGCGCTTCGGCTCGCCGCCGTGACCTCGGCGGGGACGTCGCCCG
>DATLIL010000288.1:0-5152 GCA_035539475.1 Polyangiaceae bacterium | reverse complement strand
AGACCGTGGCGGTCGACGTATTGCTCGAGTTTGGATTCGCTGCGGATACCGTCGTGGACGTGACATCGACTGGCTGAGCGATGTGGGTCGGGATCATCCTGGCCTTCACCATCTGGGTTGCTGTTTGGCAGCTCATGCGAGCCCGAGATCGGCAGACCGACGCCAAGCACAGACTCGCTGCCCGCCGGCGGATTCGGATGCGCGGGCACCCAAGGGGTAGCGAAGGCGATGACGCCGAGTGACGCCCACGTGGGCGGGAGGGCGCCTCCGGGAGGTCGCGACTTACCTCGGGGACCTGGATCGAGACCAAGTACCTGATCTCGGACCGTTGAAGGCATTGCCTGGACTGTCTGCCTCCTTCAAGGCATCGCCCAGGTGATCCACCCAACGACTGACTCGCGTCCACGTGGGCGGGTTTCGATTTTCTTTCTTGACGGGTTTCTCGGTGGTAGTCACCTCGTGAGCGAGGATCGCTTCAGGACGTCGCCGCGTCGGCGCTGATTGCTTCGCTGTCGTCACTTCATAGCGTCGACCACTTCCGAAGCCGATCGTGCCTCCGATCGCGTGGCAGGTCGCGATTCCGGGGCACGAAAAACACCGTGTTAGGGTCGAATCATGGTGGTTCGTATCGAGAATGGGGAATGCGCGGAGTGGATGGTCGCGCATGAGGCGCTGTCACGCTTAGCCAAGGCTCGCGCCCAGGCCGAGTTCGAAGAAGGAAAGTGGCTGCTCTGCGCGTTGCACGCGGGAACACACGCGCGGCTCGGTTTCGGTGGCTTCACCGAGTACATCGAGAGGCTGTTCGGGTATTCGCCGCGCACCACCCAGGAAAAGCTGCGTGTCGCCGAGGCGCTGGAGGAGTTGCCGAAAACCGCAGCGGCGCTCGCCGACGGAGCGCTGAACTGGTCGGTGGTTCGCGAGCTGACACGTGTGGCCATCGCTGAGACCGAGGAAGAGTGGCTAGCGGTCGTCCGGGGCATGACGGTCCGACAGGTCGAGGCTCTAGTGAACGGGCGTGGGCCGGGAGACAGGCCGGACTCGCCGGCCGATCCCAAGAAGCGGCGCCATGTGCTGCGCTTCGAGGTGTCCGCCGAGACGCTGGCGACGTTCCGAGAGGCGGTATCAGGTCTTCGTCGCGGCTGCGACTTCAAGCTCGACGACGACGCGGTGCTGCTGACGATGGCGCGCCACCTGTTGGGTGGGCCCACCGACGAAGGAAGGGCGTCGTACCAGGTCGCGATCAGCATCTGTCCACGCTGCGGGATCGGGGCGCAGCGGGCGTGCGGCGAGCTCGTGGAGGTGGAAGCGGAAGTGACCGAGATGGTGCGGTGTGACGCACAGCACATTGGACCCATCGACGACGCCCACGTGGGCGTGAGGAAGCCGGCGACGCAGACTATTCCGCCGGCAACACGCCGGAAGGTGCTGTGGCGGGACCGCAAACGGTGCGTCGTTCCTGGTTGCAAGCACACTCACTTCGTGGATGTCCATCACATCGACGCTCGCGCTGAGGGCGGCGACCACGACGAAGACAACCTTGTGACACTCTGCGCGGCGCACCACCGAGCGGTGCATTCTGGCCGACTGATCATCACGGGTCGCCCATCACGCGGCCTTGTGTTTCGCCACGCTGACGGGACTAGCTACGGCGCGAGTCCTTCGCCGAAGGATCAGGATCTCTACGCCAAGCTGTTCGCGGCCCTGTGTGGAATGGGGTTCGGCGAAAAGGAATCGCGGCAGGCTCTTGAACGCGCGCGGTCGAAGCAACCCGGGGAGAATGATCCGGCGAGTCTCTTGCGCACAGCGCTGGCACAGCTCACCGCGCTAGCGTAGTTTCATTGGCGAGAGCGGGTGAGTATGCCATCACCACGCGATGGCGACGAAGACCTACCGAGGCAGCTGTCACTGCGGAAAAGTACGCTTCGAGGCCGAGCTCGATCTCGCGGCGGGCACTGGTAAGTGCAACTGCAGTTACTGCTGGAAGGTGCGTAACTGGTCGATCGGCATCAAGCCCGATGCGTTCCGTTTGCTCGCCGGTAAGGAGAGCACTCGTGAGTACGGCTTCCGCGAGAACAGCACGAACCATCACGTCTTCTGCGGCACCTGCGGCGTGAGGGTGTACACGTACGGCCACGTCGCCGAGATCGGCGGCGACTACGTCTCCGTGTCACTCGCGGCGCTCGACGATCTGCCGCCGGCCGAGCTTGCGGCGGCTCCCGTGAGCTACATGAACGGCCGCGACGACGACTGGTTTCACGTTCCGGCCGAGACCCGCCATTTATAGCTCCGCGCTGCGTTCCCCCTGCTCGACGCCGCGTTCCCCCTGCTCAGAAGAGCGCTGACCTTGCTCGGCGCTGCTCTTCCCCCTGCTCGGAAGAGCGCTGACCTTGCTCGAAAAGGCGCTCTATGGGCTCGGACGAGAAAGCTTCTTGCTCGGCGCTGCGTTGCCCCTGCTCGGACACGCTCTGCCCCGCGGGGAAACGCTGATTCGAGCAGGGGAAACGCGCTTCCGAGCGCCAAGAAGGCGCTTCCGAGCGCCAAGAAGCTTACTCCTAGCGGCTAGACCGCCGCTGGCTTCACCTGGCACATGATGGCGAGCGGGCGGCCCTCGAGGTCGTTGAAGAAGGCCATCCACTCCTCCATGCCGTCGTCGTGACGGTGGATCAGGTGCGGAGCGCTGCTGAAGACGATGCCGCGCTGCTGCAGCTTTTCGTAGGCGACGTCGATGTCCGGCACGCGCAGGTACAGCACGGATTCTGGCGGGGCTTCGGGGTTCTCTTGCAAGAAGAGGCGCGTGCCACCGCAGTCGAAGAACGACAGTTTGCCGTAGGTGTAGAGGTGGGGCAGACCGAGCTTGTTCTTGTACCAATCGATCGACTGTTCGATGTTCCTGACCGAGCGTGAGATCTGTCCGATCGGGCCGAGGGTTAGCGTCGTCGTCATGACTGCCTTTCTGCGACCGAGCGCGCTGTCGTTTGGAGCGCCGCGCCAGTGTTTCAGGCGCGCGCGACTCTCGACTCCGAGCTTGGTCACGATGTTTTCGACGTGATACTTGACGGCGTCGAGGCTGACGCCGAAGCGCGCGGCGATCTGGCGGTTACTGAGACCGTGGCGGACGAACTGGATGACGCGCCACTCCGCGGGCGTCAGCACGTCCGGGTGCGGCGGTCGTCCACGAGTTCGAGTTCTCGCCGAGCGCATGAGGAGAGAGCTTAGCCAGCCAGGCACGGAATTACCCTCCCCCCGCGGAATCAAAGGTGAATCGAGCTACAAATCCGTCGCTTGCCGGGGAAGGCGTGGCTCACGTATCTTGATAAGAATGCCTTTTTTAAGATCCGTGTGCGGGTTTGCTGTGGGAGTGGCTGCTGTCTTCACCGCTCTAGGCGCTTGTTCTAAGACGAACAACGTCGACCAGAGCACCGCGCTGGCGGTAGGTGAGCAGTGCGGACGGCCCGATGATCCCGGCTGCGGCCCCGGCGCCGTCTGCGCGCTCGGCTTCTGCCGCCACGGCTGCACGACGGACGCCGAGTGTGCCCAGGGTGCCATCTGCATCGGCGACATGCCGCCATTCGGTTGCTCCCTGCCCGCCGAGATCGCCTGCTCGTCGAGCCAACCCTGCGAGGCCGAAGCGCTCAGCTGCGGCATCGACGGCGTGTGCCGTCTGCCGTGTGAGCAGGACGCTGACTGTTCACGCAACGAGCATCATTGCATCGCCGGTAGCTGCGTCGGTGAAGGCGAACGCGGCTTTGAGACGTGGGCCGGCTGCGAGACGGGCAGCGTGCAGTGCTCGGAGTCGTCGTTCCAGGAGTGCAACGTCACGGCCCCCGGCTGGGTCGAGGCCAAGAACTGCGGCGCGGACATTTGTACGGTGCCCGAGGGCCGTTGCCTGGAGCTCGTGACGGAGCCTGCGGGCGACATCTTGGGCCTGACCGTGGTCGATGGCGCTCTCTACTGGATCAACTCTGAAGGCGATATCGTCAGCAGCGCCACCGTGCCCGGCTCCCCGAACGATATCGCGATTGATCTACCGCCGGACGGCTACGACGCGGATCGGCGCGTGAAAGGTCCACTGGTCGGCGTCGTTGGTATGGAGGGCGACAACGTTTTTGCGCAGATGAGCCGCGTGGACGGCACGCTCATTTTCGACGTCGATGCAGGCCCCAACGCGACGCCAAACCGGGAGCCCAGGGGGGCCATGCCGACGACCGCGGGGCTGTTCTGGATCGAGAGCCGGGAGGGCAGCGAAACGTCCTACGGTCAGCCCGTCTTGGTTCACCTCGGAGTCGACGCGATGGGTTCGGTGACTCCGACCGAGCTCGGGCCGGTGGCGAGCATTGAGGTCAATCCAATCCACAGCTACTGCGCAATCGACGACACCCTCTACTTCATCGCGGACGGAGTGCTCTACCGCACGGCAGGGACTGCGATCGAAGGTCCGCTCGACGCACCGGTCGGCTTGGACCTCGCTTGCTCCGACAACCAGGTGTTCCTGCTCAGCGCCAACGGCATTTCGAAGATCGACTCGGACGGGACGGCGACGCAGGTCGTCGAGTACACCTTCACCGCCGGCCTGGCCGGCAAGGGCAGCGCTGCGATGGTGCTAGTGGGCGACGAAGTGCTCGCGACGACCCAGACCGCATTGGTGGCGGCCAACGTCGTGACCGGCGAGGTTCGGGACATCATCGGCTTCGATGTGAAAGTAGGGCAAGGTGCCTTCGCGGCCGACGAGGAGTACCTCTACATGCTCGTGACAGCCGACGGGGGCCCCGGTGCTGGGCCGGCGCGTATCATGCGCACGACCTGGAACGACTGATCACAACCGGTGATTGACGCTGTGGTTTCAGCGCCATAGCGTCGCCCGGTGTCGGTCGAGCGTCTTCTGGACAAGCACCTTTCCGAGGCAGAACGCGTAGCGGCAGCTGGCGCCGTGGGGGAGCTCATCGCGAAGAAGTGGCCCCACGATGAGGCCTGGAAAGCTGCGTGCACGGTTGTGCACGACGAAAAGGACCTGGTGCAGGTGCGTGTGGCGGCCCTGGTTGCCATTTCTCGGGCGCCCGCCGCGGCCATCAATCAGCTCGTCCGGATTTTTCGCGATCCCGAGCGGCTCGTGCGCAAGGAGGCGGTCCGACTGCTTCGGGCAATCGGGTTCGCC
>DATLIL010000287.1:0-16726 GCA_035539475.1 Polyangiaceae bacterium | reverse complement strand
CTGGGTCTTCGGCGTGCGCACCGAGTCGGAGGCGTTCTCGCAGGAGCTCGAGCGGACGCTGCCCGACCTCACGACCCAGGAAGTCGAGGAGCTCGACCCGATGCTCCTGGCGAGCGCCGCGTTCTTCGCGCAGCTCGGCTGGGAGCTCGACGAGCGCTGGACCGTCATGCCCGGCGTGCGCGCCGAGGTGCACGACCGCTACGGCGCCATCGTCGCGCCGCGCCTGGCCGCCGCCTTTCAACTGGCCGAGTCGCTCGGCCTGCGCGCCGCGCTTGGCCGCGGCTTCCGCGCTCCCACTGCCAAAGAGTTCGGCTTCGAGTTCGATCACTCGGCCATCGGTTACCGCGTGATCGGCAACCCCGACCTGGAACCCGAGACCTCCTGGGGTCTGTCCGGCGACGTCAGCGGTCGCACGCCGGATTTTCGAGTGCGCATCGGCGGCTTCTACAACTTCATCTACGACCTGATCACGCTCGAGATCGCCGACCAGCAGCCGGTCCCGGGCATCGTCGATCACAGCTACGTCAACGTGGCCGAGGCGCGCACCGCCGGCGCGGACATCAGCGTGCGCACGAAGCTGTACTCCGTGCTCTCGCTCGAGGCCGGCTACGCGTACCTGTGGACCCGCGACCTCGGCGCCGACGAGCCGCTGCCCAATCGCCCGCCGCACACCATCACGCTGGGTCTGCTGGCCCAGACGGCGGGGTTGACGCCATCGATCCGCTACAAGCGGGTGACGAGCTCCTTCGCCGGCGAGGTCAACGGCGAAGTGCTGCGAACCCCGACCTACGGGCTGCTCGATCTGCGCGTGGCCTACGCCTTCATGCGCGAGCTCGAGGGCTACGTGGGCGTGCTCAACGTGACCGACGAGCAACGCGACCCGCTGGATCTCGCCGACACACGCCCGGCGCTCGGACGGCAGTTCTACGCCGGCGTTCGCGGCGAGCTGCCCTCCGAAGAAGAGTGAGCCCGATGAGCGTCACCTCGAACGAAACGGCCATACGACAGGTGAAGGAGCTCGCGAGCTCGCTCGGCGTCGACTGCGAACCGGTGCTGCTGGCCGACGCCAGTAACCTCGTGCTGCGCCTCGCTCCGCATGCGATCGTCGCGCGCGTGGCGATGGTGACCTCGATGGTGCGCGCCGGCGTCGCCTGGCTCGAGCGCGAGGTCCTGATCTCCCGCTTCCTCGACGAGCGCGGAGGCGCCGTCACGCGTCCCTCGCGAAGTATCGATCCAGGACCCCACGAGCGCGGCGGCCCGGTGGTGAGCTTCTGGGAGCTCGAGACCGAGCTTCCGCGCGGACCCGATCCACGACGAGCCGGCCAGGAGCTCGCCAGGCTGCACCGCGAGCTACGCGAGCTCCCCGCCGGCGTTCCCGAATGGGGAGCCTGGGGCGAGATGCGCGCGGTCCACGAGCGCATGCACAGGGCGAGCAGTTTCTTCTCGGCCGCCGAGCGACGGCGAGTCGACTCTGCCTGGCTCCGCGCCGAGGCGATCGTGAGCTCGTCACGGTCGCAGAGCGCCTCTTTTCAGCTCGTGCACGGCGACGCTCACATCCGGAACGTCATGGCGACCTCGCGCGGCGAGCTCTGGACCGACTGGGAGGACGCCTTCCTCGGACCCATCGAGTGGGATCTCGCCTGCATGCGCTCTCGCCTCGAGCTCTTCGGTGAGGAACGCGAGGCCATCGAGGCGCTCTGCTCGGCGTACGACGAGCCGTTGAACGCAGACCTGGTGCGCGACCTCGGCCTCGTGCGCAACGTCCAGGTCATCCTCTGGATCGCGGTCTTCGCGGAGCGGGACCCGGCGCGCCTGACGCGCCTCAGGCAACGGATCGAGCGGTTGCCCGAGCCTTGAAGTCGTCGATGTGGGCCCAGGCCGAACGCGGCAGGGCTTGCAGCACCAGGTGCCCCGCGTCGAGGTCTCTGCTTTCGACGTCGGGGCGGATTTCGCGGATGAGCGCGAGCTGTCGTTCGGAGATCAAGAGGTCGTTCGTGGCTCGCAGGTAGAGCAGCGGACAGGTACAGCTTGCGAGATCACCCGTCGCGTCTGCGTTCATGACCAGGCGAATGCGCGAAGCGACCACGTGGCGCGGGACGCGGGCGACGGCCAGCGCCAGGTCCTCGGCCAGCTCGATGTCGCCGTCCGTGAGCAGAATGCTGGCCCCGAGCGCTGACGGGCTCACCCCCGCCAGCAACGACAGCGGTCGGGCGAAGACGCGCGGCACTGGCGCAGTGACGAACGTGGTGCACAAGACGAGCCCAGCGGCTGGCACCAGGTTAGCGAGGCGCAACGCGAGCGGTCCCGAAAAGGAATTGCCGATCAGCAGCGCTGGACCTGACGGTAGCGACGGCAGCAGGCGCTCGGCGAGCTCGGCGTAGCTGTCGAACGGCTCGTGCGGCAGAGCGAGAGCCATCACGTCCGAGCCCGCCGGCTTGACGTCGAGGAAGCGACGCGAGAGCTCGCTACTGCCGTCGAGCCCGGGCAGGAGGACGATGGTGCAGTCGCGCAGCACGCGCGTCTCAGGCGGGAGCAGTGATGGCGGCGTTTTGCACGTAGACGAGGCGGATCAAGCCCTCGTCGGCGAAGTAGACCAGGCAGCTACGCGACCACTGCCCGCTGGCGGCGTCCTGGTGCTCGTACACGACGCTGCCGAACTTGTCGTCGCCGCCGCTGACCATCATGCGTACGGTCGTCGGTCGTTGCAGCGAGCTCAGCACGCCGTTCGGAGTGTCGACGCGCAGATCGCTCGCGAAGAGCTCGGACGTCGGCTCGCCCAGCACCCAATTTTCCAGTCGTCCCAGCACACCGGCCATGGCGTCGTTCTAGGATCAGTGGGGGGCCGCGTCCAGCGCGCGGCGGTAACGCTCACGCCTGAGATCATCCGCGAGGATGTCGTAGGCCTCTTGCAGCACCTCGACGATGAGCTCGACGTCGTCGCGCAGGTCCGCGGTACCGGCCGTGAGCACGCGCCCGGGCTCGAACTCCCGGCGTAGCTCGCCGTAGGCACGCTTCACGTCGTAGCCCGTCGCCTCGCGGCTGACGCCGAGCAGGGCGAAGTAGTCGCCCTCGTCGACCAGCGCGCGGCGCAGCGCGATGCGCGAGCGCAGGGCGGCGTCGTCGAGCACGTCGGGCACGATCGGCTCCGCCCTGGTGGTGCGCGGCGCCGGTCGCGGCGGGGTGCTGGATGCGCTCAGCACGCCGAGCGCGTTGAGCACGTAGAGCACGGTGGCGAAGTCACGCGTCCCCGCACGCTGGACGCTGTCGCCGGCGCTGACCGCCTGCGCATCGCTCACCCATTCAGTCTCCTGAGGCGAGAGGGCGCACTCGCCGAGCAGGGTCTGTGACGGTCCCGCCACCAGACGGACGTTGCCGCCGCCGAGACGCCGGAGCGCTTCGTCCGCGGAGACGACCCGGCGCACCACGTCGAGCAGCACCTCGGCGCCCGTGGCTCCGCCGAAGACGCCCGGCTCGGCCGCGAGCCGCGCGGGAATGTCGTGTTCGGCGCTGGCGCCGCCGCGATCGATTCCGGCCACGCGCGCGATGATCCACTCGGCGTGAGCGCGCAGCACGTTCCAGAGCTCGTCCTGGCGCAGATGTCCCTGCGCGATCAGTGCCGCGCCGGCGTGGCGGCCGAACTGCGGCAGCTTGCGGCCGAGCTTGGCCACGGTGTCTTGCGAGAGATCGCCGCGCTGGGCCAGAAACTCGACCAATGATTCGCCGCTGGCCCCGCTCGCTGCGGTCACGAAGTCGCCGTCGCGGAACACGACGCGGCGGATGCCGCCCGCATCCTCGAAGGCGATCGCGCCGCTGAAGCGCGCGCGCACCGCTCGCGCCAGAGCCGTGACCGCGTCGCCGACGCCGACCACCGCCGGCACTTCGAGCTTGGCGTCGCCAGAAGGCATCGACGGCGGCAGCGACTCTTCGAGCTCGCGATCGGGGCGTGGCGGCTTGGTAGAGACTTCGGGGCTGCTCGGCTCGGGCGGCTCGGACAGCGCCGGCATGCCGTGTCCTGTCCCGAGCGACGGTGGTTCACTCGGCTGCGCAGGCGGCGGCGCTGTCGGCGCGTTCGTGTTGTCGCGTGCGTCGAAGGGTTCCAGCGCCGTGCGCAGGCTGGCCGGTGGCGCGTGGCGTGCGCGCAGTGCCGGCGGCGTGATCGGCGCCTCTTCGATCGGCTCGTCGTGCTCGGGGGCTGGCGGAGGCTCGGGGATGGCCTCGCCGTGCGGCGGCCGAGAGCCGCCCGCGTTCGTCTCAGCTCGCGCGTTGGCGCCACCGGTGCCAGTTCCAGCTCCAGCACTGCCGTGGCCCGTGCGGTGGCTGCCCGCCTCGGAGCCGCCGGCCGTGCCGGAGCCGCTCTCTTCCTTGTCGTCGTCGTCGTCGTCGACTTCGAGCGGCTCGTCGAGCGCGGCCAGCAAATCAGGCGGCAAGATCGCGTCGAGCTCGGCTTCGGGCGAAAGGCGATCGAGCGGATGCGCCGTCTGATTGACCTGGCGTACCCGGGCTTCGGCGCGCCCGAGCAACATCTCGAGCTCGGGGCTCAGCCGCGCCTGAGCAATGCTCGCCGCTACTGGTGCCGTCCCGATGCTGGGCGGGGGAACACTGCTCGGTGGATGGCCCGTGGTGGTCGGAGACGAGGCCGGCCCCAACGAATCAGGGGGCAGGGGGGAAGCCGGTACGGGCGGGCGAAAACTCGCAGGTGCCTCGAAGCGATACGGGCGGCGCGTCGCAGCGACCAGCACCGGAGAGCGATTGGCGCTCGGCGTGCGCGCCATGCTCGGCGCGCCGATCAGCATCTCGACCTTGCGCGTGAGGATGTCGGGGTCCACCGGGCGCGCAAAGGTGCCGCTCGCCTCACGCTCGAGCGCCTCGCTCTGCTGCTCCAGCGTGCGCCCTGGTTCACCGAGGAAGATCACGTCGATGCGCTGCCCGCCACCGACCTCCCGCACGCGTTGCACCGTCTCGATGGCGCCGGGCGCGTCCGCATCACAGATCACCAGGGCTGGACGCTGGACGGCCACGCGGCTGACCAAGAGGCCGAGCGGGACGTCGTAGAGCGCGTAACCTCGCGCACGCAGTGCCGCACTGAGACGCTCCGCCTCCGCTGAAGCGTCACTGATGAAGACCAGGGTTCCGCCCTCACTGGCGCTTCCGCCGCCGGTGTCAGCGCCGGGTCCGGTGCCCGGTCCGGAGGGAGGGTCCAGGGTCAAGACGCCTAGTCTAGGGTAGCTCCAGGCCGGGCTGCTACTTGCGCGCGCTTTCTCGGTTTTCCGTCCCCTGGCCGGCGCGGCCGCCCCAGAGTTTCACCGAGATGCGTTCGCCGAGCTGCGGCCAGAAACGGGCGCTCAGCACGACCCCGATCACGAAGACGACGATGGTCGCCTCTCCGAGGCTCAGGCCGAGGTCGTCGATCATGGGAGCGGCAGGCATGATAACGAAGCGCGAGGCCCAGGATGACGGTTTTCGACGTTGTGGTCGGTTTGGGCGCCAACCTGGGCGATCGTCAGAGCACGCTCGAGGTGGCCGCGGGCGAGCTCGGGCGCCTTGGACGCTTGGTCAGCCGTTCGCGGCTCTACGAGACCGAGCCAGTCGGTCCGCCGCAACCGAAGTACCTGAACGCTGCCGTTCGGCTCGAGTGTTCGCTCGAGCCACGAGCCTTGCTGGCCGAGCTCCACGCCATCGAGCGGCGCGCGGGTCGGGTTCGCCGCGAACGCTGGGGCCCCCGGGTACTCGACCTCGATATCCTCTGGGTGGCCGGCCACGCAGTTGACTCCGAAGAGCTCGTCATTCCTCACCCCGAGCTCACCCGCCGAGCCTTCGCCCTGCTGCCCCTGCTCGACGTCGCGCCAGAGGCGATTTCCCCCGACGGACTCTCGTACCGGGACGTTTCAATGACGCTCGATCGCACCGGGGTCCGGGAGCTCGAGCAGGTGCGCCTGAATTGGCCAGGAGGCAGCTAGACACACTGCCTTCAAGGTGGTACGAGCCGCCCGCCTCCGGCGAGCTTGCCTGTCCTTCCCGCGAGCCCGGAACGAGCTACCGATCATGTCGATCGCACCGACCCCGAACCTGTTCGACGCCCTGCTCCTGAGTGCAGGTGGACCGCTCGATTTCGATAAGACTCTAATCTATCAGGCGGCCCTCTTCTCCGCGCTGATCGTCATCCTTCACTTCCTGCTCTTCAAGCCGATGCTGAAGATCTTCGCCTTGCGCGAGGAGAAGACCGAGGGCGCCAAGCTCGAGGCTCGCAAGATGCAAGAGAAGGCGGGCGAGCTGCTCCGCGAGTACGAGGCCGAGATCGCTCGCGTGCAGCAGGTGGCCGCCGAGGAGCGCCAGAAGCTCCGCAACGAGACCGCCAAGCTCGAGGCCCAAATCCTCGACGAGGCCCGCGTCGTCACCACCCGCATGATCGACGACGGCCGCCGCAAGATCGCCGAAGAGGTCAACAAGATCCGCTTCGACCTGGGCCGCGAGTCAGAGCGCATGTCACGCGACATCGCCACGCGCGTCCTCGGACGGGAGGTCAGCTGATGCGCCTGCGTCGTTTACTGGTGATGCTGGCGGTCGCCGCCCTGTCCGTGTTCGCCGTCCCCGCGGTCGCCGCGGAAGGCCACGGTGAGGGCAAAGAGGCCGCGGCTCACGGTGAGGGCCACGAGTCCCACGATTTCAGCCTCAAGGACATCAACTGGTTCTACGGCATGATCGGCGTGAAGGAGGGCGTTCAGCCGAACGCGCTCTGGCGCCCGCCAGGCATGCCGGCGCCCTTCGGCGCGCTGCTGATCAACGCCGCCATCCTCTACCTGATCCTCTTCCGCATGCTCAGCGAGCCCATCACCCAGGGCCTGAAGAGCCGCAAAGAGACGATCATGCGCGGCATGGACGAGGCCGCCAAGATGAAGCGCGAGGCCAAGCAGCGCCTGCGCGAGTTCGAGGACAAGCTCGAGCACATCGACGATGAGGTCGAGCGCCTGCGCAGCGAAATGCGTGAGGTCGGCGAGCTCGAGCGAGTTCGCATCCTGAGCGAGGCCAAGGAGCGCCGGGCGCGCATGGAGCGCGACGCCCACCTGCTGATCGAGCAGGAGCGCAAGGCCGCACGTGAGCTGCTCATGGCGGAAGCCGGCAAGGCCGCCGTGGCCGCCGCCGCGCAGACCATCCAGAGCAAGCTCACCGGCACCGACCAGCAGCGCATGGCTGACGAGTACCTTGCGGGCCTGCGCCAGAGCGCCGCCGCACTACGAGGTAGGCTATGAGCAACTCCGCCGTCGCCGAACGTTACGGCCGCGCCATCTTCGAGCTCGCGGACGAGTCCGGTCAGGCTGCCGGGCTCACGCAGCAGCTCGCGAATTTCGCCGCGGTCTACTCGCAAAGCCACGATCTTCACGCGGTGGTCGGCAATCCGCTGATCTCGCACGCCGATCGCGACGAGGTGCTCAAGCAGATCGCCTCACGGCTCGGCCTCTCGCCGCTCGCTACCACCGCGGTGCGCTACATCGCGTCGCGCCGGCGCATGGCGGCGCTGCCCGAGATCGCGCGCCGCCTGGGCAGCCTGGCCGACGAAAAGGCGGGCGTGCTGCGCGCCAGCGTGACCTCCGCCGGACAGCTGTCCGAATCGTACTACGAAAAGCTCAAGGCCGAGCTCGAGGGCATCACGGGTCGCAAGGTCGTCCTCGAGCGCAAGCAAGATCCCTCGTTGATCGCGGGTGTCGTCACGCGCATCGGCGACAACACCATCGACGGCAGCGTTCGCGGCAAGCTCGATCAGATCGAACGCCAGCTTCAAAGCGCCTGAACGGCGCCCGACCGACTTCTGGAAGTAGCGAGAACATCCCATGCAGCTCAGCGCCGACGAAATCTCCTCGATCATCAAGAAGCAGATCCAGAACTTCGACCGCGCCGCGCTCGTCAGCGAGACCGGCACGGTGCTCGCCACGGGTGACGGTATCGCTCGCGTCTACGGCCTCGAAGGCGTGATGGCCGGCGAGCTCGTCGAGTTCCCGGGCGGTGTCTTCGGGCTCACGCTCAACCTCGAGCAGGACAACGTCGGTGTGGCCGTGCTCGGCGAAGCCAACGCCATCAAGGAAGGCGACGTCGTCAAGCGCACGGGTCGCATCGCCGACGTGCCGGTGGGCGAGGCCACGGTCGGTCGCGTGGTGAACGCGCTCGGCCAGCCCGTCGACGGCAAGGGCCCGATCGAGACCAAGCACCGCCGCCGCGTCGAGGTGAAGGCGCCGGGCCTCATCGGCCGCCAGCCGGTGAAGGAGCCGCTGCAGACCGGTCTCAAGGCCATCGACTCGATGATCCCGATCGGCCGCGGCCAGCGCGAGCTCATCATCGGTGACCGTCAGACCGGCAAGACCGCCATCGCCATCGACGCGATCATCAACCAGAAGGGCAAGGACTGCATCTGCGTCTACGTCGCGATCGGCCAGAAGGCCTCGACCGTGGCGCAGGTGGTCGACCGCCTCTCGCAGTTCGGCGCCATGGACTACACCATCGTCGTCGTCGCGACGGCCATGGAGTCCGCGCCGCTGCAGTTCATTGCGCCGTACACCGGCGTCACGATGGGCGAGTACTTCCGCGACACCGGCCGCCACGCCCTCTGCATCTACGACGACTTGTCGAAGCAAGCCGTTGCCTACCGCCAGCTGTCGCTGCTGCTGCGCCGCCCGCCGGGCCGCGAGGCTTACCCGGGCGACGTCTTCTACATTCACTCCCGTCTGCTCGAGCGCGCCGCCAAGATGGGCGAGCGTTACTTCGTCGTGCGCAAGGGTACGCAGGTTCCCGCGGGCGACCAGAAGTACAAGGGCGTCGACGGCAAGGTCCACATGGGCGAGCACGCCAAGGGCAGCGCCGAGAAGTCGCTCAAAGAGCAGCCCAACGCCGGCGAGCTCGAGGCGGTCAGGGATCCGCATTCCGGCGGCTCGCTGACGGCGCTGCCGATCATCGAGACCCAGGCCGGTGACGTGTCGGCCTACATCCCGACCAACGTGATCTCGATCACCGACGGCCAGATCTTCCTCGAGAGCGACCTGTTCTACTCGGGCGTTCGTCCGGCCATCAACGTCGGCATCTCGGTCAGCCGCGTCGGCGGCAGCGCGCAGATCAAGGCCATGAAGAAGGTGGCCGGCACCCTGCGCCTCGATCTCGCCCAGTTCCGCGAGATGGCTGCCTTCGCGCAGTTCGCCAGTGACCTCGACGCCACCACCCGCGCCCAGCTCGAGCGCGGCAAGCGCCTGGTCGAGCTCTTGAAGCAGGACCAGTACGTGCCGCTCGCCGTCGAGAAGCAGGTGCTGATCGTTTACGCCGGCACCAACGGCTTCGTCGACAAGCTGCCGGTCGAGTCGCTCAAGACCTTCGAGGCCGAGCTCTACCGCCTGGTCGACGAGAAGCACCCCGAGATCTGGGAGTCCATCCGCACCAAGAAGGACATGGACGACGAGACCAAGGGCAAGGTCGACAAGCTGCTCAAGTCGTTCGTGGCGAAGTTCGTGTCTGCCGGCAAGGACGAGGCTCCTGCTGCCGCCGAATCGGAAGAGGAAGAGCTCTCGGACGAGGAAGTCCAGAAGCCGGCCAAGAAGAAGAAGGCCAAGCGCAAGAGCTCCGAGTCCGCCGCGGAGTGACGTAGTCCAGAACCTCCGGAGCGTCCCAAGCCGTGGCCAACCTCAAAGCAATCCGCAAGCGGATCGGTACCGTCAAGAGCACGCAGAAGATCACGCGTGCCATGAAGATGGTCGCCGGTGCGCGCCTGAACCGCGCCCAGCAGCGCATCACGGCGCTCCGTCCCTACGCCGTGAAGACCGGCCACATCCTGGCCGAGGTCACGCTGGGCCGGGCCCACGGCATGGGCACGCCCGAAGCCAACTTCGGTGGCGGCGGCGTCCCCGAGGAGAGCGAGAGCACCGAGCTCGATCATCCGCTGCTCGCTCGCCGTCCGGAGCGCACCACGCTGCTCCTGGTCGTCACCAGCGATCGCGGCCTGTGCGGTGCCTTCAACACCAACATCCTGCGCGCCGCCGAGCGCCTCTGGCGTGAGCGCGAAGCCGCCGGCCACAAGGTGCTGATCGCCACCATCGGCCGCAAGGGTCGCGACTACTTCAACCGCCGCAAGGCGCCCGTCTACCACGTGTTCAGCGGCGTCTGGGACCGGCTGGATCTCGACCAGGCGCGCAACGTGGCCCGCCTGGTGCTCAAGCCCTTCGTCAGGGGCGAGGTCGACGCGATCTACCTCGTCTACAACGAGTTCAAGAGCGCCATGTCTCAGCGCGTCGTCGCCGAGCCGCTCTTCCCGCTGCAGCCCGCGCAGCTCGCGGCCCAGGCCACCGAGGCCGAGCGCCACGAGCCCGAGTGGGGCCAGCACCCCGAGTTCATCTTCGAGCCGAACAAGCCCGCGCTGCTCGAGCGCCTCGTCCCCATGTACGTCGAGGTCACCATCCTCCGAGCTCTGCTCGAGTCGATGGCCTCGGAGCTCGGCGCGCGCATGACGGCGATGGACTCCGCCACGAAGAACGCCTCCGAGATGATCTCCAACCTGACGCTCCAGTACAACCGCGCCCGCCAGGCCGCGATCACGACTGAGCTCATGGAAATCATCGGCGGCGCCGAAGCCCTCCGCGAGTAACTCTCCGTCGGGCCTTGGATTGGGGGGCGGCTTTACGGAGCCTCCACTCGCTGTCACCGCTCCTTACGGCCGGTGGCGCACACTACGTCACTTACCGTCGCTGTCACGGCACCGTGGCGATCGGCTGCGCGGGCGGTGCGGTCAACGCACCACGAGGGTCGGCGCGCGACCGGGCCGGCGGCTTCGCAGACTAGATCGCCGCCTAGGTCGTGGCGACTCGCGCCTTGCCCAGGGCGGAGTGTCGAGTCCTGCTGCCGTGCGCCTCAACCTCGGGTGCGTTGCCCGCACTCACCCGCTCCGCCTCCGTAGGGCGCGGGCGCGCTTCACGTCACTGCCGTGCACTGTGACGTCAGCGCTTCACGTCTCCGCACGTCACTCAGACGTCAGCGCTCAACATCGCTTGGTGTCGTGGTTGGCCGCCCGGCTTCGCGGGCTTCACCTTGGTGTGGCCGCGCTTCTCGTCACTGAACGTCGCTGAGACGTCAGCGTTTTTCGGCACTGTGCGTCGCCGTTGGCCGCCCGGCTTCGCGGGCTTCACCTTGGTTTGGCCGCGCTTCACGTCACTGCCGTGCACTGGGACGTCAGCGTTTTACGTCGCTTGGTGTCGCCGTTGGGCCGCTTCGCGGGGGAGAGGGCGCGCTTCACCTCTTTACGGGCCAGTCGAGATCCTCTGCCAGGCGCTGGTTGAGGCGTGCGATCTCTCGCTCTTCCACGGCTTGGCCCACGTTTAGCTGGCCGCTGATCCAATCGCCTTTGAGCTCGATGATGGTGACCGAGCTGAGGAGGTGCTTGGCGATCATCACCACCGCGAACACGAGGAAGGAGCTGACGATCCAGGAGACCGTTTTGCCCGAGTTGACGGCATCGGTGATGGTCAACGCTGCGGCGATCGTGAGGCCAAGGCCCCACGCCGTTTCGCGCAAGGGGTGCTCGGAGGGAGAGCCCCTTCTGATGAGGACGCCGGTAACCGTCTCGCGGTCGATCGTCTGAACCGGATTTTCGTCGCGGAGTAGCTCGATGCGATCGCGGCTGAAGCGCAGGTTCGGGTAGGAGATGACGAGATTCGTCTTCTCGTCGCGCTGCGCCGCCGCGTCCCCATTGCGCGCCTTCTTCTTCTTCCCGATCTTGGCCATGCTCCGACCCCAGCCTAGCCGACTTGGGCAGGCGGTGCGCTCGGCTAATGGCGGCCAAACGGACCGACGCTGGCTGTCAGGGGGCTGGTCGGCACTTCTCTCGTGAGATTTCGCTGGCACGGCTCCAGCAATGGGTCGGGCGTGACCCAAGCTCACGGTCGGCGTCAGACCCTCGACCCGTGCCTCGACGTCGTCTTCAAGATGTTGTTCGGGCGCCCCGAGAACCGAGTGCTTCTGGTCTCTTTGCTCACCGCGGTTCTCGAGCCCTCCTCGCCGATCCGATCGGTTGAGGTGGAGTCGGGGCTGGGCAAAGAAGCAGTCGACGACAAGGGAATTGCGCTCGACATCAGAGTGGAGCTCGACGACGGCCAGCAAGTGGACGTGGAGATGCAGTCGCAGCCGCGACTGGCACGCTGGGAGCGAGCCCTCTACTACTGGGCGCGGATGTACGCTGGCCAGCTGCGGCGTGGCGAGGAATATGATGAGCTTTGTCGTTGTGTCGTGATTCTGATCCTCGCCTTCAGCGACTTCGAGGGCGAACGCTTCCACTCCTGCTTTCGCGTGCTTGAGGTGCACGATCAGACAGCGCTTTCCGACCAACTAGAGCTTCACGTCGTCGAGTTGCCAAAGCTGGGGCAGGCGCTCGCGAAAAACGAGGAGCCGACACTGGTGAGTTGGGGTAAATTTCTGACGGCTGCCACTGACGACGAGCTCGAGGAGCTAGCGATGACCGACCCCGTCCTACGACAAGCCAAGGCCGCTCTTGATAGGCTCAGCGCCGACCCCGAGGCGCGCATTCGGGCCGAGCAACGCGAGATGGCGCTGACATCCTACCGGCTCGACTTGGGCAAGGCGCACAAGCAAGGCTACTCGGAGGGCAAAGCGGAAGGGCGCGCGGAGGGCAAAGCGGAAGGGCGCGCGGAGGGCAAAGCCGAACTGTTGCTCCGTCTCCTCACGGCGAGGTTCGGAGCCATCGCACCCGAGGTTGCAGTGCGGATCGCGGCTGGCACGGAGGCGCAGCTCGAGCGCTGGAGTGAACGGCTCTTCGTCGCTGATTCGCTCGACGCCGCGCTGTCCGACTAGTAGGCGAGGCTGGCGACGCCGACGCTGAGCGTGTGCGTGGCGTTGCCGGAGACCCAGCCGACGTTGCCGGCGTTGGGGCCGCCGGCGAAACGAAACAGCGGCGCCGAGTCGACGAACTCCACGCCCGGGATCTGCGCCGGGGCGAGGACCGTTTGCAGCGTGGCGTCGAGCAGCGTGGAGTACCAGGTCAGCGCGTGTTCGCCGTCCCACAGGGCGTAGGTCACGAGCAGGTAGTCGCCCAGTAGCTCGACTTTCGAGATGGTGGCGTGCGTGTCGCCCTGGTTCTGGGTGAGCCACACGGCGCCCGCTTCGTCGGCAGTGCCGCTAGCGCCGTCGGCCGTCACCACGCGTACGTCGCGCGCGCCGCGGCCTTCCGAGCTCGTGTGCACCATGGCGAAACGGCCGTCGCTCATGCGCACGAACTGCCCGGTTTGCGCGTTGGTGTTGTTGTCACCCTCGCCGCCGCCGATGGTCCAGTACGACTCGTCGAAGTCCGTCGAGTTGTCGTTGCTGTAGCCGTCGAGCGACCACTTGCCGAAGCCGAGCTGGCGAGCGTAGGCGTCGCCGTGGGCGAGCACGTAGTAGTCGCCGCCGTCGATGATCAGGCGCTGGTTGAAGTTGTGCGAGTACCACCAGCCGGCCCCGAAGTGGATGATGTCGTCGCCCGCCGGCGGCAGCACCGCGCCCGAATCCGGGTTGAGGATGCGCAAGAAGCCGGCCTGGTGACGGACGCCGCCCCACATCATCGAGTGGCCGCAGTAGATGACCAGCCGCTGGTTGGTCGCGTCGTAGCCGAGCACCGAGCTCGCCGCGCCCGCCGGATCGCCCAGCGAATCTTCGGCGTTGTTGTCCTGATCGCCGAAGATCAACTGATCCCACTGCGGGGCTCCTCCGACCAGCTTGGTGACGTGGAGCTCGTTGCCGTTGAGGTTGTTCTCGTCGCCGTCGTTACCACTCTTCAGCGCGTGGTCCTTGTTGTACGCGAGATAAACTGCGCCCGTCGCGTCTTTGGCGAAGCCGAGCAACTTGTACGAGCTGATGCCGCTCGCCTGCGTCGTGGCAGTGGCGAGCGCGGCATCCACGTGCGTGATGTAGATCATGCCCGGCGCCTCGAGCGCCCAGGGGCTCTCGTCGCCGCTCGTGTAGTCGAGCCAGGCCACGTCGATCGAGCCGTCGTCGTTCGGCACGGCGATGATCTGCGAATGGAGGCCGAAGTTCGCGACCGGTGTCGCCGGGATGAAGTAGTCCCTGAAGTAGTTGTCCGCGACGTTGAACACGGTTCCCAGGTTGTCGACCCCGACGTCGTGCGTCGCGATAGACACCGAGGTCGGCGCGCCACTGGGCGTCCCGCCCGCACCGCTCGTCCCGCCGACGCTGCTGCCGCCGACGCTGCCGCCGATGCCCGCCGTACCGCCTCCCGTCGCCCCGGACCCGCCGGTGCTCGAGCCGCCGTTTGCGCCACCGGCTCCGGTGTTGCCCGTGGCGCCGGAGCCCGTACTCGAACCAGCCGCGCCGCCGGGCCCTGGCGGGCTGGCGCTCTCGCTACAACCGCCCAGGGTGAGGGCGAGCAGCAGCGAGCAAGCAGCGAAACCGCGAGGGCCGAGGAGCTTTTGCATGAGTGGAGTTCCCGACGAGGCGTCCATGATCGGACGGGCGTCAGCCTTCTCAATGCGAAAAGGGCCGCTCCACGGCTCAGCCGAGGCTCAACTAGAATCTACGCTGGATATTTCCAGCGCTGGCGCGCGGCTCAGTACGGGTTGTCGACGGCGGGGTTCCCGCGCTGATACGGGTTGTCGCCGTAGGGGTCGCTGCGCCGCAAGGCGTCGGAACCGCCAGTCTTCTTGGCAGTGGGGACACCCTGCTTCGCGGCCGCGAGATCGGCGGCGCGTTCGGCCTGTGTGGCGTCGCGTGCGCCTTCGACCACGAGTCCTGCGACGACGCGCGACGTCGAGCCGTCCACGGTTACCTTGCGCGTGCCGTAGCCACGTCGAGAGATGGTGAGGACCTTGGTTTCTCCCGGCGCGAGCTTCACCGTGATCGGCATCATGCCGAGATCCTTCGTGCCGTCGTAGGCGTGCGCGTCGATCGGGTAGAGGACGATGTGGACCTCTTTGAACTCGGCGGCGGGCGGGACGGAGTCAGTGCGCGCCGGCGGCGATGGCGCGGCGACAGTCGCGGCTGCGACCACTGGAGCGGGCGGGGTCGGTGCCGGTTGCTCGCTGCCGCTGAAGGCGAAGAAGCCGAGCGCGGCTATCGTACCGAGTCCGAGGCCACCGGCGATCCGTAGCATTGCCGGCTTGCGCTTGGGAATGAACGGCACCTCTTCCTCTTCGGTCGGGACGAAGGCGAGAGGTGTGGTGAGCGAGGGGCGGAAGGACTGTCGCGGCGGAATGACTTCCGGCACGACACCCGCGGCCAGGGCGCTGAGCGCGGCCTTCACTTCCTCCATGCTCTGGAAACGATCGTTCGGGTGCTTCGCCAGGCACTTGGCGATCACCGCCTCGTAGCCCTCCGGCAGCTCGACGCCCGGTATCCGCTCACTCAGCGGACGCGCCGTTTCCGAGACCTGCTTCGACAGCACGGCCATCGGATTTTCTGCGGTGAAAGGCAGATCGCCGCAGGTCATCTCGTACAGCATGATGCCGAGCGCGTAGACGTCGCTACGATGATCCGTGTCGTTGCCCAGCGCTTGCTCGGGAGACATGTAAGCGGGCGTGCCCACCACCGTGCCCACCTGCGTGAGCTTGCTCGTCGAGCTCAGCACCTTGGCGATGCCGAAGTCGAGGACCTTGACGAAGTCTTTGCCTTGAACCTCGAGCAAGAACACGTTGTCGGGTTTGAGATCGCGATGCACGATCCCGGCCGTGTGCGCGGCGCCCAGCGCGTCAGCCACCTGAATGGCGACGTCGATCGCGCGCGCCGCCGGCAGCCTCGAACGACGCTCGAGCTCCTTGAACAGCGTCACCCCCTGCAGGTACTCCATCAGGATGTACGCGGCGCCGTTGGGCAGGTGACCGAAGTCGATCACCTCGACGATGTGCTTGCTCCCGATGGTCGACGCGGCTCTGGCTTCGGTGAAGAAGCGGTCCACCGCCTCGGAGGCGCGCAAGAGCTCGTGGCGGATGATCTTGACGGCAAAGTAGTTGCCGAGCACTCGATGACGGCAGCGATAGACGGTGCCCATCGAGCCGGCTCCGAGATACGACTCGATCTCGTAGCGATCGGCGATCACCTTGTTGAGGTACTGATCGCGCGCTTCGTCGCTGCGCAGCGGCTCCGCCGGCAGGATGGGCGGACGCGCACCCTCGCCCGGTGTGCTCTCTGCTTCGTCTTTGCTGTCGGCTGACGACATGGCTCCCGACCGTGATCGAAATTCAATGCCACCAACTAAGGGCGCCCACAAGCGCCTACTCGCACTCCCCGCAACGATTACCAGGGCGTTCGCTAGCCGGCGCACCGAGCTAAACGGTAGCGGATTACAGTGCCGGCCGAATGGCCGGGGTCGCGCCTGTCGGCTAGCTCGAGCTCACGTTGAGCGCGAACCACTCGCGGTCGGTGTCCGCCGGCTGGGGCGAGGGAACGCGCCTCCCGAGCTTCTTCTGGGCGTTGATGATCGACTTGTCGACCATCGGATGCTCGATCTTTTCCCCGGGAGTCATGCCCATGGACTCCATCAGGCTCGAGATCCTCGAGCCACCGAAGACGCTCATGAACGGCTCGTCCAGCCCGACGTGGAAACGCACGCAAAGTGGCTCTCTGGCGGAGCACTCTTCCAACACCTCCAGCACATTCCGTTCTGCCTCGAAGGTCGGGTAGTGCTCGACGAAGAGCACCCGGAACGGCACCTCTGCCCGCAGCAGCCAGGACGACAGCCCGTGGTCGACGCTCATGCTGG
>DATLIL010000286.1:0-4931 GCA_035539475.1 Polyangiaceae bacterium | reverse complement strand
TCCTGCTCCAGTGGCGCTCGCGATGACGGCCACGGGTTGCCGGCTCGGGCGCGCTGCAAGCAACGAAAAGCAAGCTACGAGAAAACCGATCGTCGTATGCAGCGCCATGGCTGTGTATCCGGCGATTGAGTACAACGAGCTCGTCCCGTACAGATAACCGAGCAGGGCGAGGAAGGAGCTGACCGCCGCCAGTAAGATCGGAGCGCCGAGCGCGAAGCGCTGGGGGGCGTCCACGGCAAGCGCTGCCAGGCCCAGCACGAAGAAGTTGAACGCTGTGACCGGAGCCATGCGGCCGGGCAGTGCGTCGCTGGCGTCGCTGGCGTCGCCGCGGAACAGGAGCTGGTCGATGCCAAAGTCCACGCCGAGCAAGTACTGCAGACCCGTAGCTGCAGCGATGGCGATGACCGCCAGCGAAAGCCAGCGCCGAGGCTTGCTGGGCGCGTGCTCAGGCGAAAACCAGCAGGCCCCACCCAGCAGCATGAACGACAGGGCTGTGTTCGCCTTCATCGAGGCGAACGACGAGCTCACCTGCGTCAGGATCGTAAGGTCGAACGCCCAGCCTGCCAGGACCACCAGGCCGAGCAGGACGAGGAGCGCCGCCCCGGCGCGAGAGCCCCGGAGGAACAGGGCTGAAATTCTCTGATCGCTGGATGAAAGGTCGTCACCCGTGCGCTTCGCTGGAGCCACCTCGCACCCATCATAGTGCACGCGCACGGTCGGGCCGCGTCTATCAGCGGCGTGGCTTTGCAGCGAATGCGCAGGATTACGAGTAATATTCCGCTTCACGCCGAAACGCAGGATCCGCAGGTCATCGCCTCGCGACGCAGCGTTTGCGCGTGTTCACACCATTGGCGCGCGGCGACGACGCGATGGATCCCGCTGCGCGGCGGCGCCGTGCGCTCACCGCCAGCAATTGGCCAGCGAGATCCATCATTCCATGTCGAACCTCCGGCTCGCAGGTCTGGCTCGCGGCCAGCACGAGCACTGAGCAAGACCCGGCCCAGTAGGCTCCTCATCAACAAATGCGCGGCAGCTGCTCGCCGGAGAGCAGATCGAGCAGGCGGCTCGAACCCATCCGGGTCTTGAGGCTGACCATGCCGGCCGGCCCCAGTCCGACGGTGCCAACGCGAGCAGCGCCAGCTCCGAGCGTTTCGAGTGCTCGGCTCGCGTCCACTTCGGCCACCACGACGACCATCCTGCCCTCGCAAGCGACGTAGAGCGGGTCGAGACCCAGAAGCTCGCAGGCTCCCGCCACGCCGTCCGAGACGGGGATGCTGCGCTCCTCGACGTCGATGTTGACACCTGCGTCGAGCGCGAGCTCGTTCAACGCCGTGGCCAGGCCGCCGCGGGTGGCGTCGCGCATGCAGTGGACGTCGACACTGGCGGCCAGCAGCGCGGCCACGAGCGGGGCGAGCGAGGCGCAGTCGCTCTCGATCGGGGTCTCGAACGAAAGCCCCTTGCGCACGGACAGCACAGCGATGCCGTGGCGGCCGACGTCGCCGGAGAGCAGCACGACGTCTCCAGGTCTTATACGCTTGGGGGACACGGCGACGCCCTCGGCGACGAGCCCCAGGCCGGCCGTGTTCACGAACAGGCCGTCGCCCTTCCCTCGATCAACCACTTTCGTGTCGCCGGTGACGAGCTCGACCCCGCAAACCTCGGCCGCCGCCCGCATCGAGGCGACGATGCGATGGAGCTCGTCGATCGGCAGGCCCTCTTCGAGGATGAAGCCGGCGCTCAGGTAGAGCGGGAGAGCACCGGCCATGCACAGATCGTTCACGGTGCCGAACACGGCGAGCTTGCCGATGTCGCCGCCGGGAAAGAAGCGCGGCTCCACCACGTAGCTGTCGGTGGTGAACGCGAGCCGCGAGCCACCCACGACGAGAACGGCGCTGTCGTGGCGTTCGCGCAAGGGTCCGCTGTCGAACGCCGGCAGAAACAGGCCCTCCACGAGCTCGCGCGTGAGCCGTCCTCCGCCGCCGTGGGCGAGCTGGATGGTCCTGTGCCGGCCGAGCGGCACGGGGCAAACTAGGTCGAAGCCTTTGGCGGACATGACGTCTGAAACCTCCGGTAGCGGTAGTAGGCCGCGCAAGCGCCCTCCGACGAGACCATGGTGGCGCCGAGCGGAGTCTCGGGCGTACACGCCTTGCCGAAGGCAGGACAGTCCGGCGGCTTGAGCAGACCTTGCAGCACGAGCCCGCTCTTGCACTCGGGTGATTCTCGGCCACCCCCCCGATCGATCTGGAACTTCTGCTCGGCATCGAAGGCCGCGTAGGGGGCGCGCATGCCGAAGCCGCTCCGGGCAATCGTGCCGATGCCGCGCCAGGCGCGGGGCACGATCTCGAACACCTCGCGAATCATCGCTTGCGCAGGCAGGTTGCCCTCTCTGCGCACCGAGCGCTCGTACTGGTTCTCGATCTCGGCGCGCCCTTCTTCGAGCTGGCGCACGCACATCGTGATGCCCTGCAGGATGTCGAGCGGCTCGAAGCCGGTGACGACCACCGGCACGCGGTACTTCTCGACCAGCGGGCGGTACTCGTCCGTGCCCATGATCGTGCAGACGTGCCCGGCCGCGAGAAAGCCGTTCACCTGGCAGGCCGGCGCAGAGAGAATGGCCTCCATCGCGGGAGGCACCGTCACGTGCGAGACGAGCAGGCTGAAGTTTTCGAGCCCACGTCGTCTGGCCTCGAAAGCGGCCATGGCGTTGGCCGGCGCAGTGGTCTCGAAGCCGACGGCGAAGAAGACCACTTCGCGCCGCGGGTTGTTCTGGGCGAGCTCGACGGCGTCCATCGGTGAGTAGACGACGCGCACGTCGCCGCCTTCGGACTTGACCGTCAGGAGGTCCTTGGCGGAGCCGGGCACCCGGAGCATGTCGCCGAAGGAACAGAAGATGACGCCCGGTCTGGATGCGATCTCGATGGCCTTCTCGATGAGCTCGAGTGGCGTGACGCAGACGGGGCAGCCGGGCCCATGGATCAGCGTGAGCTGTTCCGGCAGCAGCTCGTCGAGCCCGAAGCGAACGATCGAATGCGTCTGCCCGCCGCACACTTCCATGATGTTCCACGGGCGCGTGACCAGCGCGGCGAGCGCGGCAGCGTAACGACGAGCCGTTTCTCCATCCCGGTATTCGTCGACGTACTTCATGGCTCTTGCTCACCCGTCACGCCGAGCTCGTCGAGGTACGAGAAGACGCGCTCCGCGCGCTCGCGGTCGAGCCTGGTGATGGCAAAGCCGGCGTGCACGATGACGAAGTCGCCGATCTGGGCCTCGGGCACGTAGGCCAGGCAAACCTCCTTGACCACGCCGCCGAAGGACACACGCCCGCTGCGTAGCACGCCTTCGGTTATGCTCTGGATCTCACCGGGAATGCCCAGGCACATCGCGGAGCTCCTTTCTGCATGCGGCCACGTAGAGCTGGCCGAGCGACAGTCCGCCGTCGTTCGGCGGGTAGAGCTCGGGCGTGTAGGCGTCGAAGCCCCGCCCGCGCAAGCGCTGCATGGCGGACTCGAGCAGGCGCTGATTCTGGAAGCAGCCGCCCGTGAGCACCACCCGAGGCACGGCCACGCGCTCGGCGATGGCCTCGATCAGATCGACCAGCGCGGCGTGAAAGCGCGCCGAAATGACGGCGGCAGGGACGCTGCGAGCACGATCGTCGAGCAGCGCCTGGACGAGCGGCTCCCAGTCCGCGACCGCAGGCTCTCCGTCGCGGAGCGGAAACGGGTAAGCGCCCGCCCCGGCGTCCACGGCCGCGAATTCGAGCTCCATGGCCGCCTGCCCCTCGTAGCCGGCACGGCAGCGCACGCCCGCGAGCGCTGCGATCGCGTCGAAGAGGCGCCCCATGCTCGAGGTGCTGGGACAGTTCACCCCGCCGGTCAGCATGTCGAGCAGGATGCGAAGCTGAGCGGGGGCAAAGTCGACGTGCCGGCCGGCGTCGCGACCGAGGACCTCGTGGAGCAGGCCCAGAGCCGAGCGCGCCGGCTCGCGCATGGCGCGCTCTCCGCCCGGCAGCGGGAACGGACGCAGGTGCGCCACCCGACGTGCCTCCGCGCCGTCGACGAGCAACGCTTCGCCGCCCCAGATGCTGCCGTCGATGCCGAGGCCGGCGCCGTCCCAGGCCAGGCCCAACACCGGGCCCACGATGCCATGCTCCGCCACGCACGCTGCCACGTGGGCGTGGTGATGCTGCACGCGCTCGAGCGGCACGTTCCACTCCACGGCCAGCGCTTCGGCCAGGCGCGTGCTCGCGTAGTCCGGATGAAGGTCGCAGGCCACGAGCTGCGGCTGGACTGCGAAAAAGCGCGTGAGATCCCGCGCCGTGCGCTCGAGCAAGCGCGCGCCAAGGGCGGAGAACAGATCGCCCAGGTGCTGACTGACCACGACCTCGCCGTCCCTGGCGAGCGCGAGGGTATTCTTGAGCTGTGCGCCGGTCGCCAGGATGCAGCTCGAACCGATGCCGGGCAGGCGTAACGGAAGCGGCGCAAAGCCCCGGGCGCGGCGCAGCAGCCGAAAGCCATCGGCGTCGACGCGAGCCACCGAGTCGTCGACGGGACGAACGATGGGGCGGTCGTGAACGAGGAAGACGTCCGCGATGGTTCCGAGGCGCTCGAGCGCTTCCGCCTCGCTGGTACACATCGGCTCTTCGGCGAGGTTGCCGCTGGTGCAGACCAGAGGCCGGCCGATCGCAGCGAGCAGGAGCCGGTGCAGCGGGGTGTACGGCAGCAGCGCGCCGAGCCGCGGATTGCCCGGCGCGACTCCTTCCGCGATCGCGTCGCCGGTGCGCCGCCGCACGAGCAGAATGGGAGCCGCCGGCGAGCCCAGCGCCGCTTCTTCGGCGGTCGAGAGCAGGCAGCTCTGGCGCGCCATTTCGAGCGACGGGAACATGACCGCGAAGGGTTTCTCTTCGCGCAGCTTTCGTTCGCGCAGCGTGGCGA
>DATLIL010000285.1:0-2059 GCA_035539475.1 Polyangiaceae bacterium | reverse complement strand
GGCGAGAGGTTGATGCAGCCGTGGCTGCGCGGCGTGCCGAAGGCGTCGTGCCAGTAGGCGGCGTGCAGGGCGAAGCCGTCCTTGAAGTACTGCACGTAGGGCACGTCGGAGAGCAGGAACTCGTCGTCCTCTTCCTCGCCCTGCATGGTGTTGGTCACGTGCTTGGTGTGGACCAAGAAAGAGCCGCGCACGGTGGAGTGGGTCTTTTCGGGATCACCCAGGCCGTCGATGCCGGTGGAGACGAGCGTGGCGTAAACGGGTGTCTTGCCCTCGTAGGCGACGAGCGACTGCGCCAGGATCGAGACGTGAACCCAGGTGCGCTTGCCGCTGGCCCAGGTCGGCATTTCGTTGCCGGGCGCGTCGATGCGGACCAGGCGATCGTCCTTGAGCCAGTCGCCGCTGCGCGTCTCGAGGTAGCTCACGCCGGAGAAGCGCACGCGCTTACCCGTGATCGGAACTGCCTCGCGAAATTCGAGCTGGCGCAACGGTGAAAGGCCTCGCTCGGGGCTGCCGCTGTACAGCAAGCTCGAGCGCGATTTGACGAACACGACCGGGAGCGGAGTCTCGCTCAGGTTGACGCCGTGGAACGCGCTCGGCCGGATGCGCTCCAGACGCTCGAGGGGCACGAGCTCGAAATCCGTGCTGAGGCCGAAGCGGCCCTGGGCGTGGTCGAAGACGCTCATCAGGGCAAAGCCACTGTTCAGCGGGGTCGTGCTGGCGACGGTGGCGTCACCGGCGAGCGCGTAGCCCTGCGGGCGAGGCAGCGCGCCGCCGCGGAGGAGAAAGTCCGGGATCGGAGTGCTCTCGACGTCGGCCCAGCGCGCCGGGGCGGGCCTGACCTTGCCGCTGCTCGCCGGCAGCGCCGTGAGACGCGGCGGTGGGGCCGGTGCGCGACCGTAGGCGTAAGGCAGTGCCGCCGAGCGATCGGGCATGCGCGCCAGAGCAAGCGCCGGGTGCGAGGGATCGATGGTCGCGGCGCTGCCAGCGCAGACGTAGCCCATCGGCATGACGCGGTACCAGCCGCCCGAGCAGCCCTTCTTGCTCTCGGGCTCGGCGCTGCGCACGACCCGCGCTCCGAGCCTGAGCATGCCGATCATGAGCGCGTCGTGTCGGGGCCGTTCGCGCACCACGACCTCCCGCGCGATGGCGTAGAGCTCGGGCGCCGCGGGCTCGGGCTGGAGGTCGAGCTGGGGCTCCGGGGCGACGGCCGCCAGCGCCTCGGACGGCGCCGCCGGCGCCTCGGCCGGGGTGCGATCCACTGCCATCGGATCGAGCTTCACCTCGACACTGGGGATGGGGTCGACCTCGGCAGCTTCGGCAGCTTCGGCGCGCTGGGCCCGCTCGGCCAGCGAGCAGGACAGCGAAATTCCGACGATGGCGACGACCCAGCCCGGCGCTCGAGAGGCCATGTCCCGGCCTGCCAGAAAAGGCGCGGTTTGGCCCAGTTTGTCGCAGCTGGGCCCGGCGCCACATAATCTGGGGTGATGGCGACGACCTCGTTCGACACGCTGCTGGCCCTTGATGAAGTGCTCACCGAAGAAGAGCGGCTCGTTGCCGAAAACGTGCGGCGCTTCGTGCGCGAGCGCTACCTGCCGCGCTCGGGCGAGCTCTACGAGAAGGAGGAGTTCCCGCGCGATCTGATCCCGGAGATCGCCGAGCTCGGCCTGCTCGGGGCAAGCCTCCAGGGTTACGGCTGCGCCGGCATGAGCTCGGTCGAGTACGGGCTGATGCTGCGCGAGCTCGAGTACGGCGACAGCGGGCTGCGCAGCTTCGTCAGCGTGCAGGGCTCGCTCGCCATGTACGCCATCTGGGCTTTCGGCAGCGAGGCACAGAAGCAGAAGTTCTTGCCGGCGATGGCCGCAGGCAAGCTGATCGGCTGCTTCGGCCTGACCGAGCCGGACAGCGGCTCCGACCCGTCGTCGATGAAGACCCGCGCCAAGAAGGACGGCGACGGCTGGGTGCTCTCCGGCACCAAGATGTGGATCACGAACTCACCGTTCGCGGACCTCGCGGTCGTCTGGGCCAAGGTCGGGGACGGCGAGGCCGACAGCATCAAGGG
>DATLIL010000284.1:0-7806 GCA_035539475.1 Polyangiaceae bacterium | reverse complement strand
GCTGTACACGGATCTCGATTGTTGCTTCGATTCTGGCGCTGACGAGCGCTGCTGCTGCTCAGCCTGCACCAGCTCAGCCGGCGCCTGCCCCCGCCCCGGCCGCGCCGCCTGCTGCTCCTGCTCCCGCTCCCGCGGCACCGCCGGCGGCAGAGGCTGCTCCCGCCGCCGCGCCGGTCGAGGCTGCGCCTGCGCCTGCCCCTGTTCCCGAGCCCGCCGTGGCCCCTGCTCCTGCCGCCGAAGAGGAAGCCAAGCCGGCTGCTCCCGAGAAACTTGCCGTGGGCAAGGAAGGCCTGTGGCAGCCCGGTGGGCTGTTCCAGATCTGGCTGCTCAACCAGAACCAGGACGACGACAACGTCCTGTCGTTCCGCGTTCGCCGCGCCGAGCTGAGGTTCAAGGGCGAGATCGTGCCGAAGCTCGTCGGCTACGGCTTGATGGCTGATTTTGCGAAGATCCTCGAGTTTGCCGAAGAGGACGTGGACGTCGATTCCGGTGATCCGGCCGTGCCCTCACCCGGGACCGTCGCGGTCGATCAGCCGCGCAGCAACTATTACTCGCCCCTGCAGGACGTCTTCATCACGTTCATGTCGGAGTACGCCGACGTCAGCGTGGGCCAGTACAAGATCCCGGTGAGCTGGGAAGGCGTCAACTCCTCCTCCAAGGTCCTCTTCCCCGAGCGCTCGCTCGTGTCGCGCTACTACGGCGACCGTCGTGACGTGGGTCTCAAGGCCGAGAAGAAGCTCTTCGACGAGCACCTTTACTACTACCTGGGCCTCTTCAACGGCGCTGGCCAGAACCGCTTCACGGACAACGACGACCAGAAGGACCTCGCGCTGCGGCTCGAGGGCTATCCGATCAAGGGCGTGATGGTCGGCGCCGTGGGCTACATGGGTCTGAACGAGCGCGACGTCTCGAACACCAAGGATCGCGTCGAAGGCGACGTCCGCGTGGAGCTCTACAACGCGCTGCTGCAGGCCGAGTACATCCACGGCTGGGATGGCCCCACCGACGCTGACCGTGTCGAGGGTCACGGCTTCTACGTGGCCGGCGGCTACACGTTCCTCGATCGTATCCAGCCCATCGTTCGCGTCGGCTACCTGGATCAGAACATCGACGCCGACGCGCAGGGCGGCGACCAGACGCTCAGCTACGAAGGTGGCTTCAACTACTACCTGCGTGGGCAAGAGGCGCGGCTGGCCGCGACCGTGGGCTTCTTCGACGACAAGCTCGAAGGAGAGCCCACGCGGACCGACGTCACGCTCTTTGCTCAGATGAGTTTCTAGCGTCTTTACGCGTAGTTAGGGCGGTCGGGAATATTACCCGGCCGCTCCGTCACACAACTGTCACATATCCGTTACTCAGGCTCCGCCCGCGTGGGATGGCGCACTGATAGGAGGAGGTCCGTCATGTTTGTCGCTCGACGCCTGTTGCTCTTGCTCGCCGTTTTCGCGCTGTTTGCGTGCAACAAGAAGGAGTCCGAACAGGCTCCGGCCAGCGGCAGCGCCAGCCCCGCCGAGGCGAAAGACGTGAGCCTCACGGGCGCCGGCGCCACCTTCCCCTTCCCGCTCTATTCGAAGTGGATGAGCGAGTACAACAAGCTCAACCCGGCGGTGAAGATCAACTACCAGTCGATCGGCTCCGGCGGCGGCATCCGTCAGGTCGTGGCCGGCACCGTTGACTTCGGCGCGACCGACGCACCGATGAAGGACGTGGAAGCCAAGAGCGCTCCCGGCAAACTCCTGCACATCCCCACGACGCTCGGCGCCGTGGTCGTGACCTACAACGTCGAGGGCGTGAAGCAGAACCTGAAGCTCACACCGGACGTGCTCACGGGCATCTTCTTGGGCGACATCAAGAAGTGGAACGACGCGAAGATCGCCGGCCTGAACGAGGGCGTGAAGCTCCCGGCCAGGGACATCGCGGTCGTCTACCGCAGCGACGGTAGCGGCACGACGTCGGTCTTCACCGATTACCTCGCCGCGGTGAGCCCGACCTGGAAAGAGAAGGTCGGCGCCGGCAAGAGCGTGAAGTGGCCCGTCGGTCTGGGCGCCAAGGGCAACGAGGGCGTCACCGGTCAGGTCAAGACCACGCCGGGTTCGATCGGTTACATCGAGCTCGCTTACGCGACGCAGAACAAGCTGCCCACCGCCGAAATCCAGAACGCGGCGGGCAAGTACGTGGCCCCCAGCCTCGAGGCGGTCTCGGCCGCCGCAGCGGGCGTCGAGATGCCCGACACGCTCCACGCCACGATCGTCAACGCCTCCGGTGAGGCCGCCTACCCGATCTCGTCGTACACCTACCTGCTGGTCTACGAGGACGCCAAGGACGCGGTGAAGGGCGAGGCCCTTGCCAAGTTCCTGTGGTGGGCGACACACGACGGTCAGAAGTTCGCCAACGCGCTCGACTACGCACCCCTGCCTGCGACGGTCGTGACGAAGATCGAAGCACGGCTGAAGACCCTGAAGTCGGGCTCCAAGGTCCTGCTCACGGGCCCGTAACCCGTCAGATCGGTTCGAGCTTTCGATGACAATCAACGCCGAGGTTCCGATTGCCCGCTCCAATAGCGGGTGGTTCGCTCGCCTGGGAGGAGCCGGCAACCTCGGCGATTGGTTGTTCCGCCGCATCACCGCGGGCTTCGCGCTGCTGATCATCATCCTGATCGGCGCGATGGCCTTCGAGATGACCAAGGCGTCCCACCTGAGCCTCCTGGAGTTCGGGTTCGGCTTCATCACCAGCACGGTCTGGGATCCGGTGCGCCAGGTCTTCGGCGCGCTGCCGTTCATTTACGGCACGATCGTGTCCTCGCTGCTGGCGCTGGTCATCGCCGTGCCGATCTCGATCGGCATCGCCATCTACCTTTCCGAGCTGGCACCCGCGTCGGTGCGCTCGGTGCTGGGACCGCTCGTCGAGTTGCTCGCGGCCGTGCCCAGCGTCGTCTACGGCCTGTGGGGCGTGTTTGCGCTCGTGCCCTGGTTGCGCGAGACCGTCGAGCCCGGCCTGGGCAAGGTGTTCGGATTCTTGCCGCTGTTCCAGGGCCCGCATCAGGGCTTCGGCTTGCTGGCAGGCGGCATCGTGCTGGCGATCATGATCCTGCCCACGATCTCGTCGGTCGCACGCGAGGTGCTGCGCGCGGTGCCGATGAGCCTGCGCGAAGGCGCGCTGGCGCTCGGTGCGACGCGCTGGGAGACGGTGCGAACGGCGGTGTTGCCCTACGCGCTCTCCGGCCTCGTCGGCGCGATCATCCTCGGACTCGGCCGCGCGCTGGGTGAGACGATGGCGATCACCATGGTAATCGGCAACCGCGCCGAGATCAGCGCGTCGCTGTTCGCGCCGTCCTACACGATGGCGAGCGTGATCGCGAACGAGTTCACCGAGGCCACCGAGGACCTCTACCTGGCTGCGCTGGCCGAGATCGGCCTGCTGCTCTTCGTGGTCACCGTGCTGCTGAACATCGTCGCGCGCCTCTTGGTCTGGCGCGTCGGGCGCATGCCGGGTGGAGGCAGGCTATGAAAGAGAGCTCGTACCAGCGCCGTCACATCACCGACATGGTCGTGCGTGGGGCCTGCTTCGGGGCCACGTTGCTCGCGCTCGTGCCGCTGGTCAGCGTGCTCTACTACGTGGCGGTGCGCGGTATCGGTGGGCTCAGCTTCGACTTTTTCACCGAGCTACCCAAACCGGTGGGCGAGAGCGGCGGCGGCATGGCCAACGCCATCATGGGCACGCTCGAGCTCGTCGGGTTGGCCTGCCTGTTCGGCATTCCGCCCGGCGTGCTCGCCGGCGTTTACCTCGCCGAGTTCGGCAACACGAAGTTCGGCAAGTTCGTGCGCTTCTCGGCCGACGTGATGAGCGGCATCCCCAGCATCACCGTGGGTCTGTTCGTCTACGCGCTGGTCGTCATGACCACCAAGCACTTCTCGGCCTACGCCGGAGGCTTCGCGCTGGCGGTGCTGATGCTGCCGACGGTGACCCGCGCCACCGAGGAGCTGCTCAAGCTCGTGCCCGAGTCCCTGCGTGAGGCCGGGCTGGGCCTCGGTGTCCCACAGTGGCGTGTCACGCTGCGGGTGATGCTGCGAACGGCGGCCCCGGGCATCGCCACGGGCATCATGCTTGCAGTAGCCCGTGTAGCGGGAGAGACCGCGCCGCTGCTGTTCACCGCTTTCAGCAACCGTTTCTGGCCGAGCACCCTGAACGAGCCGACCCCCTCGATTCCCGTCCAGATTTTTACGTATGCAGTGTCACCGTACGAGGAATGGCACGAACAGGCCTGGGCCGGCGCCCTGGTCCTGGTCACCATGGTCCTCCTGCTCAATATTTCAGCGCGCTTTCTGGTGCGCACCCGCGTGAGGGCACGATGAACAGCGGATTGGTCCCGATCGGAAAGACACCGAAAGGTGCTAGAAAGCCCGACGTGCAGAACGAGCCGGCCAAGGAGATCCCCTCCAAGCCCCGCTGGGACGAGGTGTCCGTCAGCAAGCTCGATCTGAAGATGCGCACCGAGAACCTCGAGGCCTACTTCGGCCCGAGCCGCGTGCTCAAAGGCATCTCGCTCAACGTCGCGCTCAAGCACGTGACGGCCGTCATCGGTCCTTCCGGCTGTGGCAAGTCCACCTTCGTGCGCTGCCTGAACCGCATGCACGAGGTCGTGCCCGGCGCCCATGCGAGCGGCCAGGTGCTGCTCGACGACAGCGACATCTATGGCCGCGGCGTCGACCCGGTGAAGGTGCGCCGCCGCGTGGGCATGGTGTTCCAGAAGCCGAACCCGTTTCCCACCATGTCGATCCGGGACAACGTGCTGGCCGGCTTGCGCCTCAACGGCATGCGGCCCTCCGACCCCGAGGCGCACCTGGAGAAGGCGCTCAAGCAGGTCGCGCTGTGGGACGAGGTCAAGGACAACCTGGGCAAGGCCGGCACCAGCCTCTCCGGCGGTCAGCAGCAGCGCCTCTGCATCGCGCGCTCGCTCGCGCTCGAGCCCGAGGTGCTGCTCATGGATGAGCCGTGCTCGGCGCTCGATCCGATCGCCACGGCTCGCGTCGAGGAGCTGATCCACGAGCTACGCGAGAACTACACGATCGTGATCGTGACCCACAACATGCAGCAGGCCGCGCGCGTCGCGGATCTGACCGCGTTCTTCTACATGGGCGAGCTCGTCGAGTACAACCGCACCGACGTCATCTTCACCCGGCCTCGCGAGCGCCGGACCGAAGACTACATCACGGGTCGCTTCGGCTGAACCATGGACCGCCGTCACATCGACCGTGAGTTTCAGGGCGAGCTCGAGAAGCTCCGCGAAGAGGTGCTCACCATGGGCGCCCGCGTCGAAGACATGTTCGACTCGGCGCTCAAGGCGTTGACCACGCGCGACACGCTGCTGGCGCGTACGACCATCGCCAACGATCGCATCATCGACCGACACGAGCTCGAGATCGACGAGCGCTGCTTGCAGATCCTGGCGCGCCGCCAGCCGATGGCCTCCGACCTGCGCTTCATCACCACCACGCTCAAGCTGGTCACGGACCTCGAGCGCGTCGGCGACCTGTGCGTGAACATCTGCGAGCGCGTGATCGAGGTCTCGCGGGAACTCAGCGGTACGGCCATGCAGGCCGTCACGCGCATCGCCGAGGTGACCCGCGGCATGCTGCACGACGCGCTGGACGCCTTCGTCAACGAGGACGCTCCCAAGGCCCAGGCGGTGATCGAGCGCGATCGCGTCGTGGACGCCTACTACGCCCAGCTCTACCCCGCGCAGGTGGCAGAGATGATGGCCGATCCGCAGGCGATCAACCTGTCGACCCGGATGCTTTCGCTCGGTAAGTACCTCGAGCGCATCGCCGATCACGCCACCAACATCTCCGAGATGGTGGTGTTCATGGTCAAGGGCGAGGTGGTGCGTCACGCGTCGTCGGTGCAGAAGCCGGCGTCCTGACCTCCGCGCCTGGCAGCTTGAAGATCACGAGCCTTCGCATCGGGTAGGCGAAGCCGACGAAGACCAGAAACGTCCCCGCGAAGGTGACGAGCTCGGGCGGCAGGAACGAGAGCCTGGGCAAGAGCGCGTTGAAGGTCGCGAAGTTCAGGCCCAGCGTCACGGTCTCGAACACCAGGAAGAGCAGCCCCTGCCGCGTGATGCTGCCGGCCTGAGCGCGAAAGGTGTAGCTGCGATTGCCGAAGAACTGTACGCACGCGCCGCACAAGAGCGCGGGCAGTCGCGCTGAAGCCGGGGCAATGCCGGCGGCGCGCACACAGGCCGTGAAGACCGAGAAGTCGGCCAGCGTCGCGCCGCTGCCGACGACCAGCGCCCGCGCGAAACGCAGCAGGCGCTGCCTCAAAGGCTCACTTCGGTTGAACAGTGTAGTCCAGCAAGTCCACGGGGAAGTGTTGCTGACGAGCTCGTTCGAGGATGCCGGAGATGACGTCCTCGTCGAGCCCGGGTGTTCGGCTCAGGATCCACAGGTAGTCCCGCGTCGGATGCCCGATCACGGCGTACTCGTAGGCGTCACCGAGCTCGAGGATCCAGTAGTCGCCGAAGGCGAAACCGAAGTCGAGCGAGAGCTTGGCCGGCACATCGGGATCGCCGACGACCGCTCGCGCGAAGACGGTGTGTAGCGAGCCGTCGAGGCCACCTTCGCGGCACTCGTGTTTGACCAGGAGCTCGCTCTTCGACGCCAGCTCGTACGTCGCCGTCGTGGCGGTGCAGCGGGCTTGCAGCGGACGCGGCAGCTTCGCGATCTCGTACCAGGTGCCCTGAAAGCGCGCGAGGTCGACGTCGCCTTCGACCGGCAACGGTTCTTCCGAGCAACCCAGGAGTGCGAAGGCGAGCACGGCGGCGTGGAGCCAGCGGACCATGGCGGCATCGATTATCGAGCCAGCCCGCTCTCGTCACGTGACGTTTGCGCGACGAACTGTTCGCCAACACGTCACGGCGCAGGCCGTGAGGCGGCGTTAGGAAAAAGCGCATGCCAGAAAGGCTGGAGGCGCCCTGCGCCGTCGTGGCCATCGACATGGGCTACGGTCATCTGCGGCCGGCTCGCACCCTGGCGCGCGCGCTGGGAACGCCCGTTCTTCATGCCGATCGGGCCCCCCTGGCGGACGAGGAGGAGCGCCGGCGCTGGGCTGCCACCAGGCGCTTCTACGAGCAGGCCTCGCGCTTCTCCGGGCTGCCGCTGGTGGGTACTCCGCTGCGCGCCCTGCTCAACGCCGCGACCGACATCCCCGCGCTCTACCCGTTCAGAGACCTGTCCGGCAGCACGCTGGGCCTCAAGCTCCTGGAGAGCTCGGCGCGCTCGGGGCTCGGTCGCTCGATCGTCTCGTACCTCCAGGACAACGACAAGGCGCTGCTCACTACCTTCTACTCGCCAGCGCTGTTCGCTGACTTCCACGGCTACGACCGCATCTACTGCGTCGTCACCGACTCGGACGTGAACCGCGTGTGGGCGCCTTTCCAGCCCAAGACGAGCAAGATCCGTTACCTCGCGCCGAGCGGTCGCGTGGTCCGCCGCCTGCGCGCCTACGGCGTGCCGCAAAGCGCGATCGAGCTCACCGGATTCCCCCTGCCGCACTCGCTGGTCGGTGGCCGCGAGGGCGATACGCTGCGCCGGAATCTGGTGCGAAGGCTCGGGCGCCTCGACCCGAAGGGTGTGTTCCGCAAGCAGTTCGCTCACGATCTCGACGATCTGAGCGAGCTGCCCCAGGTCGACGAGGTCGTGGGCAAACTGCTTGCGGAACACACCCTTCGGGTCGAGACGCGCCAACCGTCGCACCAGATTCTGGCGTAAGTTCGGCGCGTCGGGACCACCGACGAGCGCATGCGGCAGC
>DATLIL010000283.1:0-12585 GCA_035539475.1 Polyangiaceae bacterium | reverse complement strand
GTCGCGATGGTGACGACCACAGCCAGCTGTCCGTCGGTCGGCAGCCGCTGGTCGAGGCACGAGGTCTCGTAGTTTGCCAGGGTCACGCGCAGCTCGTGGCGCAGCTCGGGCAAGACGACGTACTCGGCGAAGGCCGTTCGGAGCTCGATCTCGGTCGGCTTCTCACCTGCGCTCTTGCCCAGCACGAGCTGCAGCGAGCCGTGACTTTCGGAGCGACAGCCGAGCGCCAGGACGACGAGCGCGAGTGCGCTCAGGCGCTCTGCGCGGCTTGCCCGCTGGCGCTGACGGGCCACGAGTCCTCGGCGTGTTTGGCGATCAGCGGGGCCAGCGCTCGCCGCGCTTGCTTGACGGTGGGCCGCTGCCTGGGGTCGCGCCTGAGACACGCGGCCAAGAATACGCCGAGCTCACCGTAGTGCGCATCCCGGCCGACGGGGGCGAGCTTGGGCGGCCAGCCGTCGTGCTCCACGTGCATGCCGAGGATCTTCATCTCGTCGTCGCCCTCGAACAGGGTTTGCCCCGTCATCATTTCGAAGGCCAAGCAGCCGAAGGCGTAGATATCGGCCGCCATCGGGGTCGGTACGTGCCCCTTCGGGATGACGCCGACCACCTCCGGCGCGCAGTACTCCAGGGTGCCGCAGCCCGGTCGGAGCTGACGTCCACTCAGACCGAAGTCCACGAGCACGGGCGTCTCGTCGTCGCGCAAGATGACGTTGGACGGCTTGAGGTCGAGGTGGCCGACCCCGGCGGAGTGCATGGCCTCGAGCCCGGCCAGGATGCCGTCGAGGTACTTGAAGGCGTGGTCGAGCGACAGCGAATGGCTGCGGATCAGGCGATCGAGACCGAGCCCGCGAATGAGCTCCATCACGAGGATCGGCTTCGGACGCGCCGCCAGGTCGAAGGTGACGAAGCGCGCGAGGTTCGCGTGCTGGGGCAGCGAAATCAGGGCGCCCGCCTCTTCGCGGAACAGCTGCAAGAACTCCTGCTCGGACAGGCTGCGCGCGATGGTCGGATCGTAGTCGGGCACCTTGAGCGCGAAGGCCTCGGCCTTGGGTTTGTTGCGCTCCTCCAGGCGGCGCGCCATGAACACGCTGGAAGCGCCGCCGCTGCCGAGCGCGCGCACGACGTAGAAGGCACCGATGGTGCGCCGCGGCAGGAGCCAGTCCGGCAGCGCTTCGCGACGCCGCTCGAGCGGGATGGCGTAAACGTCGCTGCTCGGCGAGATCGACAAGCTCTCGAGGCTCTCCAGCACGGGGCCTACTGCGGCTGCCAGAGCGGCCGGCAGCGGCGCCAGGAGCTCCTTGATGCTGGCAGAAATCTGCGTCTGGTTGGGCGGTACTCCGCCGCGGACGCTGCGCTCGATCAACGATGACAGCGGCGGCACGTCCGTGATCACGGTGATGGGCGAGGGATCCTCTCCGATCACCCGGCGCTCCGCGCTGTAGAGCAGGCGGCAGAAATCGTCGATCGCGAGCTCGAGCTCACCCAGCACGCCGACGCCCGAGCCGCTGCTATCGACGAGCTCGGTCTGGCCGCGGGCCTGCGCCACGGCTTCGAGGGAGCGGCCGATGCGCAGCACCGTGCGGCGCAGCGCCTCGCTGTGGAACGAGCCGCCGGCGCCCAGGCCATGGCTGAGCTGGACCACGCGCTGGGCGTGGCGCAGCGGCGAGTTGCGCTCGGGATCGGCGTCGTCGCTGCTGGGCGGCTGCACGAACTCGGCGTAGGCGCGGAGCGCAGCGCTCACGTCCGGGTTGGTGGAGGCCTCGACCAGCATCGAGAAGCAGGAAATGTCGCTCAGCCGCGAGACGCAGCAGAGCAGGATCTCGCTCGGCTCGCACACGTTCTCGCGCACGGCGGCGTCGCAAGAACGAGCCAGCGCCGCGCAGGCGACGCGGTAGACGAGCGCATCCGGGCGCTGCGCCACGCGCTCGAGCATGACCTGCAGCGCCTGACGCATGCGGCTGCGCACGCGGCCTTCCTCGCCGGTGCCTGCCGTGTCGACGTCGACCAGGTGCAGCAGAGCCTTCAGCCGGCGCTGCTCGGCCAGCCAGGCGCTCTTGCTTGGCGCGACCTCGGGCATGCGGCGCTCGGCGTCGAGCAGCCAGTGGCCGAGCCGGAAGTACAGACGCTCGAGCTCGGCCACGGTCGCGTCGGTCTCGCCGGGCCGGCGCCCGAGGAGGAGCAGATCGAGCAGGCGCGGCCGCTCGAGCGCGCCGCTCTCCATGTCGCTCAGAGCTCCGAGCACGTAAGCCTGCACCTGCTCGTCGTGGGCGTCGTGTGACTCGATGAAGTCGAGCGTATTGTAAGAGGCGGCGATCGCGCGCTGGGCTTGCTCGAACGCCGCGCGCGCGCCGGTGTTCTCGAAGGCGAGCATGGCCTTGCGCAGCGAGCTGCCGAGATCGTCCTCACCCTCGTCCTCACTGCGATCGAGCTGACGCAGGGCGCGGTCGGCGATGGCGCGCAGCACGCTGCTCGAGGACTCCGCCTGCGAGGCCAGCGTGGCCCGCAGTTGCTGCGCGGCGCGGTCGCCGAAGGTGGCGTTGGAGTGAGTCAGATCACCGAGCAGCGCGGCGGTCGCCTCGGCGACGTCCGGACGCCTGGTCGCGGCCACGATGTCGAGCAACTCTTCCGCGGCGTCGGGCTCGGCCTCGAGCACGCGGGGCAAACCCATGATCAGCGTGGCGGCGATGCCCGGATCCTGCTTGCCGATCGGGCCGTCGACGATGCTCTTGCAGGAGCGCAGCTGCTCCGGGTCACTGACCATGGTGGCGACGAGCGAGACGCCGGCGCGCCGCCACTCGGTGGGAGTGAGCGCCTCGTCGAGGCCGGCCTCGATCTCCTCTTGCAAGCTAGGCTCCACGGCAGCCAGCAAGCCGCGCGCGACGGCGGCGTGTCGCCAGACCAGAGGCTCCCGATCGGCCAAGAGCGCTGCCGCGATCGGCTTGATCGGCAGGCTCGTGAGCTGCCGCAGCGGGTGAGGATCGCCTTGCTGGGCGCGGAGCACGGCCTCGCGCGCAGCGTGCTCGATCAGCTTGGCTGCGATCCGGCGCTCCGGCAGAGTGCCGCTGCGGGCGCGCGCGATCCAGCGTTCGAACAGCTCGCGGCGGGTGACGATGGTGAGGGCCAGCCCGTCGGCGTTGACGGTGCTGCCAATGGGCAGGTCGAACACCAGGCTGATGCGGGCGCGCAGCGAGGCCGCGTCGAATGGGCGATTCGAGGTGAGCGCCATGCGCGCGGCGACGGTGGCGAAGGTCGCCGCCGTGCCTTCGTAGAGCCGAGCAAAGACGCGACGCCCGAGCTCGCGGCGGGTCCGACCCGGGGCGAGGGTGGCCGTGATCTCGTAGAGCGCGACGGCGGCGGCGCCGGGCGCGAGCCAGTCGAGATCGTCTGCCAGCCCCGTATCGAGGGCAAGCTCGGCGGCGCGACCGAGCACATCGTTGTCGATGCCGTCGAGCGGCGGCCCGGAAGACGCGGCACTGTTGCCGAGCGCGACGACCGCCTGACGCCAGCTCGCGCGCCGCTCGGCCGCATCCGAGAGTTGAACGAGCGTGGCCAGGGCTTCGACAGGGTTCGGGCGGCCGCGCATCTGGTACCGTATGAATAGCCTGGCGCGTGACCCCCGTGTAGAAGCGAGTGCGCTTTTTTACCGACAAAAATGTGAAGATCTGTGCGAGGCCGGCCGACATTGGCGACGCGCCGAGAACCACTGTTAACGCCCCTGTCGTGCCGATCAGTTGGCTTCACTGCGGTGAAAACGGCTATTTTCGTCGTTCGCCACCTGGCCCAATCCTTGAATTGTGCCGGGCTCGAGGAGCACCGCGTCCATGAATCGAATTCACCTGAGCAAGCCCCTGTCCGCTCTCTGTCTGAGCCTCGCCGTGAGTGCCTGTACGCTCGAGAAGCGGGACGACGTCAGCGAGTACCGCGAAGCCATCCCGCAGAAAGAAGCGGTGGTGGTCGACGGACCGGAATCGGCTCAGGGCAACAGCCAATCCAACTCTGGTGCGCGCGGCCTGCTGGCTGGCGGAGCGGCTGCCGGCGACTGGGCCGAGTGGTACGCCTGGACGCGTAACGTGCGCGACGGTGTCAACGTGATCACCGCGGCGGTGCTCGGGTCGGTTCACTACATCGTGCACACCGAGCCGACCGAGGTCGGCGACGACTCGGCGACCTGGGGGCCCTACAGCGACGCGCTCGAGCCGGTGACCTGGCGCTTCAGAGCGACGCGCGTGGCGGATCATGAATACGACTACGTCCTCGAGGGACGCCCCAAGACGTCGACCGACGAGTCGGACTACCGCGTGGTGCTCGAGGGCAAGGGCTTCTCGAAGCGCGACGATCGTCACGGCGACGGACACTTCAGTATCGATCTCGACGTGGCCCGCGAGCTCGATCCGCTCAAGCACGAGGATGACTCGGGCACGGTCACGGTGACGCACGATCTGCCGCGTGACATCGGCACCCGGCTGGGCGCGCTGCCCAGGCTCATCACTGCGGAAATTCACCCAGCGGGCGAGCAGTGGGTCAGGGTCAAGTCGACCGCCAGCGAGGACAACACAGGCGAACTCGACACCGACGCGTTCGTCGACATCGATGAAACGAAGATGACAGCGCCCGAGGACGTCCACATCGTGAGCCGGTGGCAAGCCGACGGGGCCGGACGCGCCGACATCACCATCGCCGGGGGTGACCTGCCGGCGACGATGGAGATGGTCGAGGCGGTCGAGTGCTGGGGCACTGATTTTACTCGCGTGTACTACGACGACAGCGTGGATTTCGCCCCAACCGAGGGCGACGCCAGCGCCTGCGCCTACGACGCCCTCTGAGCCGACCCGTGGCCAGAGCGCTCTCGTGGCGCTAGGTTGATCGGTGTGACGCTTCCGGCGCCCAGCAACGAACCCGTCCTCGATTTCGCGCCGGGCTCGACGGAGCGCTCCACATTGTGGGCCGAGCTCGCGCGGCAGTCTGCCGACCGTGTCGACGTCCCGCTAGTGATCGGCGGCGAGCGGAGACTGACCGGGGAGGGCACCGCGTTCTCTGCCCCGCACCGCCACGATCTGATCATCGGCCGCCGCTACGACGCAGGACCAGCCGACGTCGATGCCGCCATCGGGGCCAGCCTGGCGGCCAAGCAGGCGTGGGCGGCGCGCAGCCACAGTGAGCGGGCGGCCGTGTTCCTGCGCGCCGCTGAGCTGCTCAGCGGTCCGTGGCGCGCGCGCATCCTCGCCGCAACGATGCTGAATCAGAGCAAGACGGTCTACCAGGCGGAGATCGACGCTGCGGCCGAGCTCTGCGATTTTTTTCGCTTCAACGTGCACTTCGCGGAGCGCTTGATGAGCGAGCCGCTGATCAGCCCCGCGGGCGTGAGCAACAGCTGGGATTTCCGTCCGCTCGACGGCTTCGTCTTTGCGGTCAGTCCTTTCAACTTCACGTCGATCGCCGGCAACCTGCCGACGGCGCCGGCGCTGCTCGGCAACACCGTGGTGTGGAAGCCGTCGCCGCTAGCCGCGCTGTCGGCCCTGCATATCTACGAACTGCTGCGCGAGTCCGGGCTGCCCGACGGGGTGATCAATTTGATCCAGGGGGACGCCGCGACGATCAGCGAGCGCGTCCTCGCTCACCCGGACTTTTCGGGGCTCCACTTCACGGGCTCCACGGCGGTGTTGCGCGGGCTTTGCGGTCGGATCGGCGCCGAGCTGGGGCGCTACAAGGGCTACCCACGTGTCGTGGGTGAGAGCGGAGGTAAGGACTTCGTCGTGGCGCACGCGAGCGCCGAGCTCGAGCCGCTGGCCGTCGCCCTCGTTCGCGGAGCCTTCGAGTATCAGGGGCAGAAGTGTTCGGCAGCTTCGCGGGCCTACCTCCCGCGTTCGCTCTGGCCCAAGCTGCGCCAGGCCGTGGCGGACATGATCGGCAGGATCAAGGTGGGTGACCCCGCGGACCCGACCTGCTTCATGGCGGCAGTGATAGGGCGCGCGGCTTTCGATCGCATCGCGCGTTACCAGGCGCTGGCAAGACAGGACGGCCACTGCAGGATCGTGGCCGGCGGAGGCGCGAGCGACGAGCGCGGCTTTTTCGTCGAGCCGACGCTGGTCGAGACCGACGATCCCCAGCACGCGTTGATGCGTGAAGAAATCTTCGGGCCGCTGCTGTGCGTCTGGGTATACGACGACGAAAAGTACGAAGAAGTGCTGACGCTCTGTGACCAGACGAGCGGCTATGCGTTGACCGGGGGCGTGTTTGCTCGCGATCGCGCGGCAGTGGCGCTGGCCAGTGAGCGGTTGCGCTTCGCGGCTGGGAATTTCTACGTCAACGACAAGCCCACCGGCGCAGTCGTCGGCCAGCAGCCTTTCGGCGGCGCCCGGCTATCGGGCACTAATGACAAGGCCGGCAGCGCCTGGAACCTCATGCGCTGGATATCTCCCCGCGTGATCAAGGAGAACAGTGCGCCGCCCCGTGATTTCATCTATCCGCACATGGCGAGCGACGAGTAGTCGGACGCAAGGCATGTTAGCCTGGCTCGCCCATTGCTGAGTGTGGGCGAGCTCCTGGTCAACCCCTGGATCTTCGTGATCTCGGCGGCGGTGACCCTCAACCTGGTCGTAGCGGGCCTGGCGCTGGGAGTGTGCTCGGCGCCCGGCTGGCGCGATCAGCGCGGACTCGTCGTGGTGGCTGTCGCCGCGTCGGGCTTCAGCCTCGGAGATTTGCACACCTGCATCTATCCGCTGCCCATTCACGTGCGGCAAATCTTCGCCGGGTTGGGCCTGAGCTCGGCGGCGCTGATGGTCGGGGGCTGGACGGTCTATGCAGCGCGCGTACGCGGGCGGGGACTGGATCGGCTCGATCGCTCGCTGCTCGGCGTGTTGCTGGTGACCGGTCTGCTCACGGCCGTGCCCGGCGCTGCCTTCACTGACATGGTCTTCAGCCGAATCGTCGGCAGAACCGGGCTGATCTTCTGGGACGTCGCTCCGAGCCCGCTCGGAAGCGCGGCTTTCGCCGCGCTGCTCGGCGCTCTGTTCCTGCTCTTGATCCGTCAGATCCACGACTACCGGCGCGGCCTGACCTACGCGCGATTTCATACGGTCGCGTTGTCACTGTGCGGGATGGCGGGGGTTCACGACGTGCTCGTCAGCCTGCAGGTCATCAACTCCGTGTATCTCGCAGAGGTGGGTTTCGTGGCTGGCGTGTTCACGCTCGGCGTTGGCCTGTCGCGCCGCTTTCTCGCGGCCGCCGCGGAGCTCGAGGAGCTGACTCGCAGCCTCGAAGCGCGCGTGGTCGAGCGCACCCGAGAGCTCGAGGAGACCCACGAAGCGCTGGCCAAGGCCGAGCGCCTGGGCGCCGTGGGTCAGCTCGCGGCAGGCGTCGCGCACGAGATCAACAACCCCGCCAGCGCGATTCAGGCCAACCTCGACTATCTCCGGCGTTCGTTGCCGGCCGAGGCCGGCGATCCAGAGCTGCGCTCTGCGATGCTGGACGCCAGCGCGTCGATCAAGCGTATTACTCGCATCGTACGGCAGTTGCTCGATCTGAGTCGTGCGGCGGTGCGTGAGGTGCCGCCCAACGCGGTAGCGCGGCTCAGCGACGTGGTAGCGGCCAGTGTCGAGACAGCGCGGGCCACCTCGGACGCCAGCGCCCGGATCGACGTTAGGGTGGCCGACGGGCTAGGGGTGCACGCCGAGCGTTACCTGCTCGAGCAGGTGCTGACCAACCTCATCGTCAACGGCGTCCAGGCCGCGAAACCGGGCCAGGAGGCCCACGTCCGGGTCGACGCGAGCGTCGTCGGGGAGCACACGGTCGTCCACGTCACGGACAACGGCGTTGGCATGAGCGACGAGCTGCGCCAGCGCATCGGCGAGCCATTCTTCTCGACCAAGCCGGTTGGCCTGGGAACCGGGCTCGGGCTTGCGGTATCGTTCAGCCTCGTGAAGAACATGGGCGGAACGCTCAGCTTCGAGAGTGAGCTCGGTGCCGGTACCAAGGCCACGCTCACGCTGCTCAGCGCCAGCGAGGCAGGCGGCGAAACTTCGAGCATTCGCATCAACACGGGCAGCATGCAGCGGATGCTCATGGTCGACGACGACGCGGTCGTGCTGCGTTCGTTCACGCGCATGCTCGGGCCCCTCTTTCAAGTGAGTACTGCCGAGACGGTGGCCGAAGCCAAGAGCTCGATCGCCACGCAGGACTATGACGTCATCGTTTGCGACGTGATGATGCCCGACGGCGGAGCGCCGGTGCTTTTCGACTGGCTTACCCGGGAGCGACCAGAGCTCGCTCGGGTCACGATTTTTCTCACCGGTGGCGCCAGCAGCCAGGAGGCCCGTGACTTCCTGGCGCAGAGTACCCGACCCGTCTTGACCAAACCTTTCTCGATCAACGAGCTCGTCAAGGTGGCCCGCGAGGTTACCGAGGGGGATGCCATTGTCGCCGAGCGCTGAGTCGAACCACGACGGGGTGTTGCTCCTCGCGCACGGCACCGTGGAGAACCTCGACGACCTGCCGGCGTTCCTCGCTCGCATCCGCCACGGCCGTCCGGCTGCTCCCGAGCTCGTCGCGGAGGTCCGGCGGCGGTACGCCCTGATCGGGCACTCACCACTTCTCGACCAAACCCGGGAACAGGCATCGAAATTGGCGTCGCGCTTGCAACTGCCGGTATTCATTGGGATGCGGCTCTGGCACCCGAGTATCGAGAGCGCGCTGGAAGAGGCGATCAACGCTGGGTGCCAGCGAGTCTGTCTGCTCCCGCTGGCACCGTTCAGCGTGCATGTCTACGTCCGGGCAGTCGAGGACTGCGCCCGCACGCTGGCAGCGCAAGGCATGGTTCCGCCGGCGCTCGTTTCGGGGGCAGCCTGGGGGACACACCCGTCGTTCGTCGATGCCCATGCCGAGCTGATCGCTCGCGACGTGCCCCCGGAGGCGGCATTGGTGCTCACCGCCCACAGCCTTCCGAGCAGGGCCATCGAGTCGGGTGATCCCTACGCTTTGCTGGTATCCCAGGCGGCCCAGGCCATTGGGCGGCGCTCGGGGAGGGAATATCGTTTGGCGTATCAAAGCCAGGGGGCGGACGGTGGCGCGTGGCTCGGCCCCGATCTCCACAGTGTCCTCCAACAACTGGCGAAAGAAGGGGTGCGCCGCGCGGTGCTGTCGCCGATCGGTTTTCTTACGGAGCACGTCGAGACGCTCTACGATCTCGACGTGGAAGCCGCGGCCTGGGCCCGCGATCTCGACATCGAGCTCTCGCGCATTCCGGCTATCGGTCCTCACCCCGGTCTCATCGAAGCTCTCGCCGACGTTGCCCGGACAGCGCTTTCGCCGACGTGACCATCCGACCACGCGGCCGATCGTCTCGCGTGGCCTTAAAGGCACCCTTCCCGGGAAGGGGTCTCGGAACGAACGCATCCAGGTTGAGTGTGCTCCGTCTAACGGGCACGATGCGAACCCACGTGGTGTCCTCCTCCACCCGACCTTGGGTTCCGTCACTCAGCTTGCGCATCCTCGCGCTACTCGTCCTTGCGGTAGTAGGCGTTGGTTGTCCATGCCTTCGAGGCCCGATCAACGCCAGTCCCGGGTTGAGGTGGTGGCTGTTCTCGAACTTCGGCGCGCAGCGGATCTGCCCCGAGATGACCAAGCGTTCGGCGCCCCTCCGATTGGCTCAGGGGGCGGGCACGGTCGGTCGGTTCTTCCCGGAACAGTGCTCGACAACGGTGAACGACGCAGCGCAGACCGTGACCCTAAACTTCTCCGGTAGTGGGCTCGCTTGGACCCCCATCGGTGGCCGTGTTGGTTTTCAGGTGAGCGCGAGTATCGAGTATCGCATGGACTTTTACATGGCTGAGGACGCCGTGTACGTCTACGCGGTACCGCAGCGAACGCTCTCAGGACCGGATTTCCGGGTCCTATCGGTTGAATACAAGGTCGCCAACTGGGCAGCACAGGGGCCGGTTGGCTACATGGTCAACACGTTCGGTGGCCAGATAGTCTCGAGTCAACTCGCCAGCGGGTTCACCGTGGTGCACACGGACGATGGTGACGAGTTTTCGCTCGGGCGACTCTCTCCACCCATGCGCCCGCCGAAGCCGTTCGCCACCGAAGAGGGCCGCTTCGTCTTTGCCAATGAGACGACCGAGGTTCACTCCGAGCAAGTGGATTTTCTCGGCCCGTTCGAGGTCGTTGAGAACGACCAGGCACTTTACTTTCGCTTGTTCGTGAATGGTCCGGCCGTTGATGCGCTGCTTCTGCAGCGTGGTACCGGCGATCTTTGGCGCAGTGGCCTGCAAATCGGGCAGGGTCTAGGCCCGCCGCCGCAGCCCCCCCTGGCGACCTTTCAGTTGCAGCCTGGAGGTGAGGTCCGGCAGCGAATGCCGCTTCCCCCTGGTCAGTATTATCTGGTGATCGACAATAGCTCTCGGGTCGGAACCACCAATCCACCCTGGAGCCCGCTGGGTGTGGTGGGCGGAAACACCGCCACCGTCTCTTATCTGGCCGAGCTCGGAGAAGCCGACGAGTAGCCCCGGCCTAGAGCGGGACCAGCGGTTCGCAATACACGCCCGCCCGAACCCGTAGACCGTAAGTCCCCGCCGGAAAGAGCCGCTCTCGCTCCCCCTGGCGCCACGCCTCGAGTGCCACGCGGTAGGCCGCTGCGAAACGCTTCAAGGTAGCGATGGCGCCTATTCGGCTCGACGGGTCCTTTGCCGCGATCCGTGGATTAAGCTTCCTCCGCTGTGCCGCGGTCTTCGGTCGATTGGTAAGGGGTTCGCTGAGCACGGCCCTGACTCCTCCGAAGGACCTTCCGGCCGCCTTCATTCGGTCCCGCGCGCGTCGCACGAGCCTTTGCACTGAGCCGATCAGCAGGGCGTTGAGCTCCATGTCGTCTAGCTCCGGAAAGATCGGAGGACGTATGAAAACCAGGCGCACCTCTTCATCTTGCTCCTGGTCGAAGAAGACTTCCGGCTTCTCGATAGCGTGGGACTCGCCGATCCTGCGCGTGATGAGGCCGGGCCACTCGTCGGGCGAATGAACGAGCCCGGCCGTCGTCGGATTGGCCAACACGTAGGCCATCTTGTCGAGAACGTCCTGTTCAGTAACGAGTCGGACGATGCTCGGCTTGTCAGACGACCAAAAGTTTTCCCAGCGACCCATGGTTGCGTTCAGGCACTTCGCGATACTCCGATGGACGCGTTCGAGAAACTCCGGCACGCGTGCTTGCGGGTCAGTCAGGACGGCATGCCAGTGGTTCGACATCACCGTCACGGCGTGGAGCTGGACACCCGTGTGCTCGGCAGCGCTCGCGATACAGTACGCGACGATTTGATTGGTTTGCCTCGAGGGTCGGAGAAACGACTGTTGTTGAGTCACACGGCGAGTCACCATGTGACACTCGTCGGGCAGCAGGCGTCTCGGAGCTGTCACAGTATCCTGTCGGCCACGCCGGACAGGAGTTGTCGAAAAAGATACCGACTCCCTCTCGGATCGAATCGACCCCTATCCCGGGTTGGGGTCAGAAGCTTGGGGGGAGCGATCCCTAAAAGGTGACTACGGGCCGCCCGCGAACTGCGTGTCGCCAGCGTTATTGAGCGACACGCGCCAGTTCACGGGGAGATCCAAGAATCCCTCGAGGCAGAGAAAATCGTAGAGCTCTTCGCAGATTACCTCGGCACTCTCACTGAAAACGTGCGGGTCGCAGAAGAACTTCACGGTCTCGTCTAGGAACTGGGTGTCCGCCTCGTTGAGTCGAGCCAGGAGTTCGTCCCCGCAGAAGTTGACCATTTGCTCCATGAAGACTCGCTCCCACTCACCGCGGAATTCAGGGAATGCGTCCACGAGGATCTTGTAAGGCACGCTCGTCTGGCGCCGCGCCGTGCGGGCCGATCGGAGCACAACCTTGGAAATTTGATCGATGCGCGGTGGTAGGTGTTTTTGGAGAAAGTCAGAAAGTACTCCGGCGTAGATCGTCATGACCTGATTGAGCTCAGGCGATCGACGCGATAAGAAACCAACCTGGAGGTCGCGTTCGAGCTTGGTCAGCAACGCAAGCGAGCTGTCCCGCACGTCCTGGCTGACGAACTCGAAGCCCTCGAGCTCGGCCCGTAGGCGGTTCTTGTAGCGGAGCAGCACATAAAAAACGCCTTGTTCGGCGTGGTTGATGACCTTTTCCTTATCGCTCTTGGTCTTCTCGTGCAGTTCGCTCTCGAAGAAGAGCTTTGCGATACGTCGTCCGAGAGGTTTGAGGATGCGCGAGGTGAACTGTGACTCGCTGGAGAACACCTTGTGCAGCAGCGGCGCCATCGCGCGGACCTGCTGAGACTCCAACTGTTCGGGGGTCAGGCGTTGGGTGTCGCTTCCGCCGACAGAGGCTTGCATCGCCTTCAGCTGGGCCACTACCTGCGCCGTGATGGCGTCGAGCTCGGCGTTCGTTTCGAGTTCGCCCCTGTAATGCACGATACGTGCCTGAATCTGTTCGTTGAGCAGGCCCAGGGCTTGGATCGTGATCGACTCTTTTTGGCCCGCCGTCATGGGCTGCGGAGGGACGGAGGACGCGCGTGGCGCGGCTTGTGGCGGACGGCGGGCCAAAAAGAGTCGATCACGATCCAAGCC
>DATLIL010000282.1:0-4298 GCA_035539475.1 Polyangiaceae bacterium | reverse complement strand
TTCATGCTGTTCGATCTGTCGGCCTGTCTGATCCCCGACGACCAACCGCCCGCGCCGCCTCCGGTGCGCTGATCGCGCTGATGAAAGCGCGATCATGTGTCGCGCAGCGTCGAGGAAGTGGCGCGGATCTCGATGTGCGTGTCTTCAAGACAAGGCAGTCGAGGTCTGGACGAAAACGTTGAGCGGCAGCAAACGGGAGCGCCGTCACGAAGCTCTGCCGTTTCACCTGCCAGGCGTATTGTGATACCAAAGTCGTGGAGATTTTGTCGCCGAACACAGCGATCAGGACGGAACGGGCGATGGCCGATTCCAGCCCTTCGGTTCAGCAATTGGATCGCGCGATCGAGCTCGTGGCTCCGCACTGCGACATCGTCGAGCGCCTGGCGGTCGTGCCACCTTCGGCGCGAGTGCGCGGGCTGTACCTCAAGTCGCTGGAGACGCTGCTGCAGCCGTCAGGCAACGTCGCGCTCTACCGCCGCTATTTCGCCGGCGAACGCTGGTCGGCGCTGCGCATGTACCCGCTGCGCGACTACATGATCCGCCTGGCGGTGGCGGGCGCTGCGCTGCGCAGCCCGGAGCACGTGCACGAGGGCATGCACGACGTGTGGCGCACCAACGCGACCACCTTCGCGAACAGCCTGCTCGGCCGGACCATGTTGCGCCTGCTCTCTCACGACCCCGTGCGTCTGACGGAGCAAGGCCTGGCAGCGCGCAGACAGACCTACCAGTACGGCCACTGGAGCATCGTGCGACATGGGCCTCGATCGATCGAAATGGTTTACCGAGAAGAGTACATCTGGATCGAGTCCGCCATCGCCGGAGGCGCGGTCGGCGCGTTCGAGGCTTGTGGCATCGAGGTGAACCTGCAAACGAAGCTGCTCAACCGCTTCGACGGTTCCACCGTGATCAGCTGGTAAGGCGAAGCCGGGGCCACTCCGTGGGAAAAGATCTTCTTGAACGAGAGCGTGGGCCTTCCGCTCGCGAGGACGATGCGGCCCTGCACCTGCTCATCCTGTTGCTCGCGCCGGACCAGGCGTGCGCCGACCAGTTGACGCGCACGCTCTGTGATCGTGTGGAGTCGGAGGACATCCGCATCGAGGTGGTCAGCCAGCTGGCGAGTGACGCCGTGGCACACGCGCGGCGCAAATTCGGCGGGATCCCGCTCGGTTTCGTGGCCGACGACGAGGTCACGGCACTGGAGGCGCTGACGCAAGGCGCGGACGAGGTCCTGGTCTGGCCGCCGCGTGACGACGCCTCGGTGCAGGGTTTCTTCGATCGCACCAAGCTCCGCGCCAGCCTGCGCAGGGGTCAGGAGCGCCTGAGCGCGTCGGTCGCGCACACCGAAAAGCTGACAGCGCTCGGCACACTGGTCGCCGGCGTGGCGCACGAGATCAACAATCCGCTGACCGTGCTGCAGTTCGGCGTGGAGGCGTGCTCCTTGCTCATGAGCCCGCTCTCCCAGATGGCCCAGGAGGTCCGCATCTGGGCCTCGCGCGGCTGGGGTGCCAGCCCAGAAGACATTCGCGCCCTCCACGAGCGAGCGCAGACCGGCGCACCGCCGCACGAAGGCAAGCAGCTGCTCGAAGAGATGCTGACGGCCGCCGGCTCCATCGCCAGCATCGTGAGAGATCTGCGCGTCTTCGCGCGTTCCGATTCCGAACGCGAAGAGCCCAGACTGCTCGACGCCAACGACGTCGCCGATCAGGCCCTGCGCCTGGTGGGTCGCCAGATCAGCGCGATGGCGCGAGTCGAGCGCGACTATGCGCGCGATCTACCGCAGGTTCTCGCCCCCCACGGCCGCTTGACGCAGGTCCTGATCAACGTCCTGGTCAACGCTCTACACGCCATCGACGAGGTCGAGCGCCCGGCGCACCGCGTGCGCGTCGTGACGCGCACGGACGGCGAATCCGTGGCCGTGTCCATCTCGGACACCGGGCCCGGTATCCCTCCGCACGCCCTCGATCACATCTTCGATCCCTTCTTCACCACCAAGCGCGCGGGCTACGGCACCGGTCTGGGCCTCAGCATCTCGCGTTCGATCATGCACGAGCTCGGCGGAGACATGATCGTGGAGAGCGTGCACGGCTCCGGCGCCACGTTCATCCTGCTCTTGCCGATTCCGGACAGCGCCAGCGTGCGCAAAGCCTACCTGCGCAACAGCGGCGCTCCGCCTCTGCCGACGACGGCCGGACAGCGCCGCACGGTGCTGCTCGTGGACGACGACGAACGCGTACTCGGCGCCTACGCCCGCGCCCTGGGGCGCTCGTTCGACGTGCTGATGGCGGCTGACGGGCGCGAGGCGATCGACCTATTGATGTCCGGTTCGAGCGCCGATGCGCTGATCAGCGAGCTGGCGCTGCCCCAGGTCGACGGTAGGGAGCTCTACGAGTGGCTGCAGCGCGAGCAGCCGGCCCTGGCGCGCCGCACCATCTTCGTCTCCGCCGAGCCGAACCTGCAGCGCTATCAGTCGTTCGTCGGAGACGTGCAGGCGCGTGTGCTCGTCAAGCCCGTGACCACGAACGCCCTGGTCTCGGCGCTGACGGACGCCCTGCTGCCGGCAGCTAGCAGCGGATCGCGGCCGCCGCCCGCGTAAAGCCCGCGCCCTGCGCGTACATGACGGCCAGCGCTCCGGGGCGCAGCAGGCCCGCCTCGCGAGCCGCGATCAAGTTGGCGACAGCGCCTGCTCCACCGAGGTGCGCAAAGCGCTCGTAGGTCTGCGGCGCGATGCTCGCCGGTAAGCCCAGGCCCTCCGCGATCGCCGCCGGCACCCAGCGCCGCGGCTGCACGCTGGCCAGAGCGCTGATGTCCGCGGCGTCGATGCGCGCCTTCTCGCAGAGCTCTCTCACCGTAGAGACGCCGACTCCGACCGTGTCTTGCATCAGCTTGCGCGTGGCGTCCGGGCTGTGGCTGCCCATGAAATAGGGGCCGCCGGCGAGCCACCACGGCGTGTCGCGCTCCGGCTCCTTGTCGCGACACCAGACGACGGCGTCGTAGTATTCGCCGTGGGTGACGGCGTGAGTCGTGAGCAGGCCCGGCCGCTCGGCAGCGCTGACGAGCATCGCCGTCGCGCCGTCTCCCACGCAGGGCGAGGCGGGATGCGAGAGCGGAAAGGTGCGCGTCGCGAGATGCGACTGCGTGAGCAGCACGTTGCGAGCGCGGCCGGACTCGATCAGGCCCGCTGCCAGCGTGAGCTGCGAGATGGGACTGGCACAGGCGGCGTCCACGGTCAGAGCCCAGGCGCCGGTCGCGCCGATGGCATGCCCCACACGGCAGGCATTGGAGGGCATCAGGCGGTCGGGCACGAGCGCCCACGAGAAGATGGCGTCCACCTCGCCAGCGGCGAGGCCAGCGTCGGCGAGGGCGGCTCGTGCCGCTTCCGCCTCGGCTTCGGCCGAGCTCGCCGTGGGCTCGGCTACCCTGCGCTCGACGCCGCCCAGGAACGGATCGTCGCTCTCCAGCGCGAGGTACCTGGCGGCGATAGCACGACAAGGATCCTGCTCTCTGTGAAGGTCGACGTCGACGAGCGCGCGGTCGCCTTGCCGGCGCAAACTGGCGTCCATGAACTCCTGGGGCCAGTCCGAGTTTGCTCGGATGCGTTCGGGGAACCACTGCCCGAGCCCGGCGATTCGAGCGTACATGCCTCAGCTCGCCGCCGTTTCCCGCATCGACATGTGCTGCAGCGCCTCGTTGCGCCCGCCGCCGGTCAGCCGCACCTCGCGATCGATACGGATGTCGAGCACCACGGGCAACCCGGCCGTGCGCAGCCGCTGCAAGCGCTCGGCGCTGATCTCACCCGGATGGTTGACGCGCATGCCCGCCACGCCCATCGAGCGCGCCCAGCTGGCAAAGTCGGTCCACGGCGAATCCCAGGCAGCCTCGCGACCAAAGACCTGACGGTAGCCGTGGTAGACCATGTTGTAGCGAGCGTCGTTGAATACCGCGAAGACGATGGGCAAGCGGTACTTGAGCGCGACCAGCACCTCCATGCCGACCATCTGCATGCCGCCGTCGCCGCAGACGCAGATCACGGGGCGCTCCGGGCGCGCCAGCGAGAGACCGATGGCGCCGCTGATGCCGGAGCCCATGCTGCCGAGCCCGAGGTGAATGGTGAAGCTGTCAGGCCCGTGCGCGGTCAGGTAGTGGAGCGCGAACAGCATGTGCTCGCCGATGTCGGTGATGAAGGCCGCTTCGGGGCCGGCGGCCGCCTGGAGATCGGCTATCGCCCGCTGCGGCGTGATGCGCGGGCTCGTGTCGCTCTCGAAGTCCGCCTTCTCGAACGGGGACGTCTGGCGGAGCTC
>DATLIL010000281.1:0-8940 GCA_035539475.1 Polyangiaceae bacterium | reverse complement strand
CTGTTGAAGGCGGTACGCTCGCTCGAGCTGCTCGCCGGCTTCTGCTACACGCAGTTCGCCGACACCTATCAGGAGGCCAACGGTCTCTTGCACGCCGACCGCACGCCCAAGATCCCGATCGAGGTGATCGCCGAAGCGACGTCGGGCTCCCCCACGGGTTTGCCGGCGGCCGATCTCGGACCCGAGAAGCCGATCAAGCCCGAACACGAGATGGAGGAGCCGTCTGCGACACCGCACGAAGGTCCTCCGGATCCGTTCGACGCTGGGCCGCACACCAGACACTGACAGCCGGTGCAGGCTGCCACACCACGAGGCCCGTGGCCTCACCGGGGAGACGGCGGCTCGGTGGGTGGCAGCGCCGGGGTGTCGAAATCGGGGCTCTCGATCACCGGCATCGGCGCGTCAGCGGCTCGCCAGAAACCGACGATCAGACCGACCACGACCATCGCCAGCGTGCCGAACAAGACGACGGCGATCCAGAAGGTGTGGTTCTTCGGGATCTGCGGCGGTGGCTCCCGATACGGGTACGGCGCCCCGGGGTACATCTGACTCTGATTCGGAAATGTCATGATGTCCTCCGCGTTTAGTTTCACTGCATGGGTAGCAAGGCGCATGCCGGCTTGACGCTGTGCACAGATTGGAGTCACTTCGAGTCGGATCCGGGATGCCGACGAACAAGTTGTGGCTCGAACACACCGAGAAGGCGGCGTGGGAATCGGTGCAGGCGCTACGCGAAAAGCTGGCCGACGCCGAGAAGCGCATGCAGCGCCTCGCGCCCCCGACCGGCGGCTGGCAGCCGTTGCTCGACGCCATCGATACGGCCAAGAGCGAGCTCGGGCTCTCGGGCGACTCGTACGCCGAGTTGCTCGGCGAGCTGGTCGGCGAGAGCCGGCGTACCCAGAACGAACGCCGAGTGCTCGAGCAGGAGCTGAACGACCTGCGCTCGCAACGGCTGATGCAAGACATCGGCGCGACGCCGCGCACCAGCGCTCGGCCGACCTTCGATTCTGGCATTGACGATGACGTCGAGCCGAGCGGCACGCGCGACGAAGTCGTGACGCGCTTCTTGCGCCGCTACGAGTCCACCAAGCGCGAAGCCGGCGCCGATCTCGACGAGCTGCTCGAGACGATCGAGATCAGGGTCGCCGACCTCGTGGATCTCGATGAGCGATCGCTGCCGGAAGCTGCGATCGATCTCGCGGCACTCCTGGTTCATGTGGCAAAGTCCGCGCAGCGCAGCCGCGAATAGAGCCAAAAACCGGCTGCATTCGTCGCGGGACCGCGGGCCGGCTCGTGACCCTCGTTTGCCCGTGGCCGGGGCGCTAACCTAGCTGGACGATGAGCGTCATCATTCGCAAGGCCGCGGTCCTGGGCGCAGGTGTGATGGGCAGCGCGATCGCAGCGCATTTCGCCGGGGCAGGCATCGCCACTCACCTGCTCGACATCGTTCCTCCCGACCTCAAGGACGGCGATCCAAAGGCGCGCAGCCGCTTCGCGATCACGGGTCTGGAGAAGTCGCTCGCCGCCAAGCCGGCCGCCTTCTACGACAGCGACGCCGCGCGCCTGATCACGCCGGGCAACCTCGACGACAACCTCGATCGCTTGAGCGAGTGTGACCTCGTGATCGAGGCGGTGGTGGAGAACCTGGACGTGAAGCGCGCGTTGTTCCAGAAGCTCGCGCCCAAGCTTGCGCCACACGCGCTGCTGGCCAGCAACACCAGCGGGCTCGGCATCGCCGCGATGAGCGGCGTGCTGCCGCCGGACCTCGCGCGGCGCTTCCTGGTCATGCACTTCTTCAACCCGGTGCGCTACATGCGCCTGCTCGAGCTCGCGGGTGGCCCGAACACGGACCCGGCCGTGCTGCAGGCCGCCGCCGAGCTCGGCGAGAAGCTCGGCAAGGGCGTCGTCTGGGCCAAGGACACGCCGAACTTCGTGGCCAATCGCATCGGCGTCTACTCCATGGCGCTGACCATGCACGAGATGCTGGCGGCCGGGCTCAGCATCGAGGCGGTGGACAAGATCGTGGGTCGCCCCATGGGTCGTCCCAAGAGCGCCGCCTTCGACACCGCGGACATCGTCGGCCTCGACACGCTGGTGCACGTGGCCAAAAACTGCTTCGACTCGCTGACGAACGACGAGGAGCGCGCGATCTTCCAGCTGCCGGACTTCGTTCAGCGCATGCTGGCCGAAAAGAAGCTGGGCCGTAAGAGCGGCGGCGGCTTCTACAAGAAGGTCGGCGCCGAGATCCAGGTCCTCGACCTGAAGACGTTCGACTACCGCTCGCAAGAGAAGGTCCGCTTCGACTCGCTCGGCGCGATCCGCAACGAAGAAGACGTGAAGAAGCGGCTCAAGGCGCTGATCGGCTTCGACGACGTGGCCGGCCGCTTCGCCTGGAAGGTGCTGTCGCGCACGCTCGCCTACAGCGCCAGGCGTCTCGGCGAGATCGCCGACGACATCGTCAACATCGACCGCGCCATGCGCTGGGGCTTCAACTGGGATCTCGGGCCGTTCGAGGCCTGGGACGCCGTCGGTGTGCCGGAGAGCGTGGAGCGCATGAAGAAGGACGGCATCGCGCTGCCCGCCTGGGTGGACGACATGCTGGCCTCGGGCCGGAAGAGCTTCTACGACGGTGGCCCGGTCACGCCCCGCTACTTCGACGGCGTGAAGAAGACGGTCGCCGCCGTCCCCGCCGATCCGCGCGAGCTCCGCATCGACGCGCTCAAGGCGCAGAAGAAGGTGGTCAAGGCGAACATCGGCGCCTCGCTCGTCGACCTGGGCGACGGCGTGCTCGGCGTCGAGGTGCACACCAAGCTGAACACGCTCGATCCCGACGTGATCAGCATGTTCGACGCGGCCGTCGACATCGCCGAAAAGGACTTCCAGGCCATCGTCATCGGCAACGACGGCGAGCACTTCTGCGCGGGCGCCAACCTGTTCCTGGTCGTGATGGCCGCCCAGCAAAAGGCCTGGGACCAGATCGAGCGGGTAGTGACGGGTCTGCAGAACGCGCTGCAACGCATGCGCTACGCGCGCGTGCCGGTCGTGGCGGCTCCGTTCCAGTACACGCTGGGAGGCGGTTGCGAGGTGGCCATGGCTGCCGACGCCTGCCAGGCGTACGCCGAGACGTACATGGGCCTGGTCGAGGTGGGCGTCGGCCTGATCCCCGCGGGAGGAGGCTGTCTGCGCATGGTGCAGCGCTGGAGCGCGGGTCTGCCGAGCGGCGCCGACCCGCTACCGCTGATCGGCCAGGCCTCGCTGAACGTGGCCACGGCCAAGGTGGCGACCAGCGCCGAGGAGGCCAAGAAGCTTCGCTACCTGCAGGCCAGCGACGGCGTCACGCTGAACCGCGCGCACCTGCTCGAGCACGCCAAGCAGCGCGCGCTCGGGCTAGCTCGCGCCGATTACCGCCCGCCGCTGCCGCGACTGATCGCCGCGACCGGCTACGACGCGGCGCGCACCATCGGCATGCGTGTGTGGGGCATGCTCGAAGGTGGCTTCGCCAGCGAGCACGACGCGCTGATCGCCAACAAGGTCGGCTACGTGATGTGCGGCGGCAAGGTCGCGGCAGGCACCGAGCTCAGCGAGCAGGCCTACCTCGACCTCGAGCGCGAGGCCTTCCTCTCGCTGTGCGGCGAACAGAAGACTCAAGAGCGCATGATGTACATGCTGCAGAACAACAAGCCGCTCCGGAACTGACAGAACTTCAGGGCAGGTAGTTCGTGGCGCTCCACTCCGGGTAAGTTGCGGGCACGTCGCTGCAACCGCCCGGAAGGCTGGCAACGCAGGCGGCGGTGGCGTCGTAACAAGCCTGCAGCAAGGTTGGGTCGGAGAACTCCTGGAAGCCGCCCCAGGGGTGGTTGCTCGCCAGGGCGCTCGGTCCACCTGCGGGGTCTTCGCAGTAGGCCGAGGTGAGATCCCAGGAGCACGCTTCGGTGCGCAGGTAGAAGCGGCCTTCCGCGGTGGTCAGCACCGAGAGCACGCGCCCGAAGTCGTAGTACGTCTCGCCGACGCCGTTGGAGTTGGTGGGCACGATCGGCACGACCGGCATGGTCATGTCGACGTCGATGCCCATGGCCTCGTAGCTCTCGGGGCTGCGCCAGACCAGGTCGAAGTAGTCGAGCGGCGCTTCCGGGCCACCGTAGTTCGGCCACAGCGCCGTGGCGTTGATGAAATCCAGGTGCGGCAAGATGCGCGGCTCGTCGCCAGTCCAGGCGTAAACCAGCGCGCGATGGGAATTGTAGCGGAAGGGGTAGTCGATACCGCTGTTCCAGCTGTAGGTGAACGAGGCAACACCCAGCACCGGAACGTTCACGGCGCGCGCGAGCTCCTCGAGCAGCTCGGCCGTGGAGTGGCAGCCCATGCGCTCGATCAGGTAGTCCGAGGGCGTCCAGTCTTCGTCGAGGCCGAGGTGGAGCCGCTCGCCGATTTCGAACTGAAAGGTGTTGAGCGACTCCTCGGTCGGGAAGCCGTGCACGGAGTTCTCGGTCAGGAACTTGGTCACGTTGGCCAGGCTCTCGGTCGGGGTCGCACCCAGCAAGTCCTCTCCGGTCAGCGACGTCTCGCCGCGCAAGAAGCGATAAGCCGTGCGCGGATCGCAGACGAAGCCGAGCGAATCGTGACTGGTCGGCGGTTGGTAGATGGCTGCGACGACAGGCGCGCCGTGAGGCTTTGGCGGCTGCGACGTCGGCACCACGACTGCACGCGCGGAGAGCAATGGCTCGAGCTCGGCACTCGGGTAGTCGAGCAGCGAGTACGGCAGCGCCTGGGTCACCTCGAGCGCGAGCGCATGCGCGACCCCAACAAGGTACAAGTCGCTCGCCTGCGACGTCGTGAAGTAGAGGTACATCGGATCCCTGTCGGGATCGCCCAGCCTGGTGAACACGAGCTCATCCCACTCGCTGCGCGGGTCGGGGCAGTCGAGATCGTCGAGTGGATCACCCACGAGCATCGTCTGATAAAGGTCGGCCAGGCGATCTTGCATCGCTGCTGACCACGAGGCGTAGGCAACGTCCTGGTTCTGCGTGTCGACCCAGAGCAAGTAGTTTCCGAGCTGTGGACAGGCGGCGAGCACCGCGCCGATGTCGGGGTTGGGCGAACCTTCGACGGAGTAGCTCGCGACGCACTTTTCTCGTTCGGGATCCACGATGCCGCCCTCGCCACCCGCTCCGCCGATGCCAGCGTTTCCTTCACCTGCACCGCCGTCGCCCGCACCACCGTCGCCCGCACCACCGTCGCTCATGCCACCTGCGCCCGCAGCGCCGTCGCTCATGCCACCTGCGCCCGCAGTGCCGTCGCTCGCACCCGCTTCGCTGCTGGAACCGGCAGAGGACTGGGAGCTCCCCGCGCCGCCTCCCCGCCCCGAGCTTCCGCCTCCCCGGCCACCTGCTGCTCCCACACCGTCTGCTGGCGAGGGATCCCCGCAGGACCAGCCCACGCCCAGGAAGACCAGGGCTCCCAGACACCTCACCGCCTTTCGATCGATCACGGGGACGATCAGTGGCGGAACGACGCCATTGGGGTCAAGACGAAGTCAAAGCGAGTGGTTGGATGTGCGCTCGGCGCGACGCATCCAATCCTGCAAGAATTCGGCGATGCGCTTGGGCGTAAAGCCGGCCAGCGTCAGCCGTTCGAACGCCAGGGCCAGATCGGCGGCTGCTTTCTCCACGGCCTCCGGCTTCTCGTCGGGCCCCGGCACGCCGCTGGCGAACTCGACGAAGGTGGCGCACGCCGCCTCGACCTCCACGCACTGACGCGACGGCACGGGCGGCCCCTGAAGGCAGGCCTCTTCGTCCGACGGCGGTTCCGAGGACTCCCAGACCGGCTCCTTGCCAGCGCGCTCGGCGCGCATCAGCGCGAGCTGCTTGCGATAGTAGAGCGAACGCCCGCCCTGCAGTTGCGCGATCCGGGGCCAGCGGTAGGCCTGGTAGAGCGAGCCTTCGCTGGCGAGGTAAGCGTCGAGGAGCGCGATGTCGAGTGCGTCTCCGGAAAGGGCCGGCCAGGTCGGCGACGGCAGATCCACGGCGTAGGTCGCTCGCCAGCGCTCGAAGGCCGAGCGCAACACCGCGCGCGCCGGCGGCTCGCCCGGCTCTGTCACCAGCGGCAGCCGACCTTCGAGGATAGCGCTCCGCCGCTGCAGCGTCTTCACGATATCGGTGAGCACCGCGCGGATGGTGTCGTGAGCGATGCCGGCGCCTTCCACCACTTGCAGGTAGTCGGAGAGGCCACTCGAAGCGGTGGTCGTCACCCCCTCGGAGGTCGCGATCGGGTGTCCTTCGAAGTCGGCGTCGCGGTCGAGACCCGCCGCGGAGATCACGGCGGGCGCGGCGAAGCCAAGCTCGCGCTCACAGCGTGGCTCGTTGCAGCTGACCTCGTTGGTGTCGCAGCCGCGACAGGCCTGCGGCTCGAGCGGTCCCATCTTCAGGTTGAGGTGCGCGATCGGGTTTTCGTCGAACGAGCTGATGCGCTCGAGCTCGGACGCGAGCTTGCGCAGGACCGGATCGGTCGAGCGCCGCAGCGCGGGCACAGCGAGCTCCTGGCGCAGGCGATGCTCGACATAGCGCCTGCTGCGCTCCGGATCGGCGGCGCCGGCCGAGAGGTCGAGGGCGCCAAGCTCTTTGCCGAGCGCCGGGTCCCAGGGCGCGAGCTGCTTCACGAGCAACGAGGTCCATGAAGGAGCCGGAGGAGGGCTCTCGGGCAGCGTCGGAGCCGATGCAACGGGCACGGCTGGCACTGGCCGCGGGGGCGGCGACGGGGCGGGCGCCGGTGCCGAGAGCGGCTGCGGCGCAGCGCAGGCGACGACTGCCATGAAAACGGCAGCCACGAGCCCGAGTCCGGCACGCGCCGTGCTTCTGCCCGGAGGACGCCTTGGGGCCCGGGGCCGCATGGTTCGAGAATGTAGCTCGAAAGTGTCAACGCTCGTGAGATCCTTCACAGTGTGGTGTGAGAGGCACACGCCGCGACGACTGCTCAGGGGAGCATGGTCACTCGCACTCCTGGTCGCCGGCATCCTGGCGTGCGTCAGGCTGGCTGCCCCGCAAGAGTGGCGGCAAGGTCTCGCCATCGGCGCGGAAGTCGGGGCGCCTCTCGTCGTGCTCCTGCTTCTGCCTGCAGTGAGCAACTTCGTCAAAATGCTGGGCTGGCGCGCGCTGCTGCCGGCGCCCGCGCGCCCTTCGCTGCCCAGCGCTTACGGCGCCTTCGTCGCCGCCCAGGCCGGGAACGAGCTCGGCGTGTCCCTGCTGGGCGAACCGCTGAAGGTTCTGGTCTTGCCGCGCCGAGAGCGAGCCGCGGGCCTCCTCGTCGTCGTCGCCGACAACCTGATCGCGTTCGCGGCGCTCTTCGCAGTGCTGGGCACGCTCGCTCCGTACAGCGGCCCCTTCATACGAACGCCGCGGCTCGGTTCGACCGCCCTCGCCGTCGCCGGCGCAGCGCTGGTGCTGTTGTTGCTCGCTGTCGTCGTCGTCGCACGACGATCCGCGTGGCGACAAAAGCTCACGCTCGCTCGAGAGCTCGTCCTGCAGCGCCCGGGTGCGGTCGCTTTCGCCTTCACCGCGCACTACCTCGGAAAGCTCTGGCTCGTCGTCGAGATCGGCCTCGGCCTGAGCTTGCTCGGACTACCCGCGCTCGCCGCCTCCGCCCCGCTATCGTTCGCATGGACCAGCGCCGCCACGCTCGGCGCGGCCGTGCCGGGTCAGCTCGGCGTCGTCGAAGCGGCGCTGGTTCAAGGCGGAGCCTCACTCGGCCTCAACGTACCGGCGCTGCTGACGCTGGCGCTCGTGCGCCGCCTACGCGCCTGCGTATGGCTAGCATTGGGCTTGATTCTTGCTGTGCGCATCGCCACCGCTCGCCCCACCGAAGAGGCCCCTCATGATCCGACTCCCGCTTCTTGAATCAGCTCCTGCTCCATCGACCGAAGGCGATCCACCAGCCGGCGTGCACCGCCTGCGCAAGCGCGACTACGTCGGCTACAGCGCCAAGCTGGCGAGCCGCATGCTGGCGAGCCGCCTTTTCTCGCGGCACCGGCCGCTGCTCGTCAACATCGAGCCTACCCACCGCTGCAACCTCGACTGCGTGTATTGCGACAAGGTCGACGCTCGCTCGCCGCAAATGGAGACCCAGGCGGCACTGCGCATGATCGACGAACTGGCCGCGCTCGGCACCGTGTCGGTCTGCTTCGACGGCGGCGAGCCGCTCGTGCATCCGGGCATCCTGGCCCTCGTGCAGCGCGCCAAGACGCATGGCCTGCGCGTGTCGATGAGCACCAACGGCATGTTACTTCGGCGCAAACCCCGCGTGCTCGACTACGTCGACGTGATCAAGATCAGCATCGACGGACCGGCGCACGTGCACGACGAGGGCCGCGGGCGCGGCTCGTTCGACAAGTCCATCGACGGCGCACGCTTCGCGCTCGAGGCGGGCTGCAAGGTTGCCATCCGCATGACACTCGCGGCGCACAACGTGCAGTACTTTCGTGACGTGATCCAGAGCGCCAAGGAGCTCGGTATTCAAGCGCTGTTCCAGCCGGCGATCGGCAACATCATGAACGGCGCGGACGCCCCGGAAGCGCACTCCGCCGACGTCGCCGGTTACCGCGCCGCGATCGACGAGCTGATGCGCTTGAAGCGGAGCGGGGAGCCGATCGGCAACGAGCGAGTGTGCCTCGAGCACCTGCGCCACTGGCCCGATCCCACGCCCGTCAACACCTGCAGCGGCGGCCGCGTCGAGGTGGCGATCGGACCGGAGGGCAACATGTATCCGTGCGGGCGCACCGGGCGCAATCTGCCGGCGCCCAACGTCTTCGAGCTCGGCGTCGCCCGCGCGTTCGAGCACGTGCTGCGCCCGACCGACTGCCAGAACTGCTGGTGCACGCTGACCGTCGCCGGCTGCTTCCTTTACGGCGGCGATCTACGCCTGTTGCAGCGTCGCTGAGCCTCCCGCTAGGCT
>DATLIL010000280.1:0-8267 GCA_035539475.1 Polyangiaceae bacterium | reverse complement strand
AGGACAAGCTTCGAGCGTATCCCAAGCTCGACCTCTACATCGTGGCTGACGGTATGGGCGGTCACAACGCCGGCGAGATCGCCAGCGCTCTGGCCGCCGCTTCCGTCGAGAACTACGTTCGAGCGGCGCGCCACGCGCCAGCGTCTGCCGAGGGCCCTCAGGATGCCAGGCCGCTGTCCGACGCCGCGCGCTGCCTGGTGGCTGCCGTGCGCAAGGCAAACGCCGACGTCTACGAGATCGCCAAAAAGCACCCCGAGCACCAGGGCATGGGGACGACGCTGGTCGCGCTCCAGATCGCGCGCGAGCTCGGGGAAGTGAACATTGCGCACGTCGGCGACAGCCGCTGCTACCGCATCCGCAACGGCCAGATCGAGCAGATGACACGCGATCACACGCTGCGCAACGACGCGATCGGGTGGAAGCCGAACATCACGCAGGAGGAGCTCGCTCTGCTGCCGGCCAACGTCATCTCCCGAGCCATCGGGCGGCGACCACAGATCGACGTCGACGTTCGAACCGAGACAGCGGTGCCCGGCGACGTCTACCTGCTCTGCTCGGACGGCCTGAGCGGCATGGTCGACGACGCCACCATTCTTCGCTGCGCGCTGCATGCCGCCGATTTGCAGTACGCGTGCGACGACCTCGTCGCTCTCGCAAATCAGGCTGGCGGCCAGGACAACGTGACGGTCATCGCCGTCATGATCGAACCTGCCTGAGCGCGCCGCCTGGGGCCGTGAAACGCTGCTGGCTTGACAAATTCTGGTAACGGTTCCATATCACGGCGGATGTGGTCCGGTGAGGGGCGAATTGCTGCCAGTCTGTGCCTGTTGCTGTGCTGCCCGTGCTGCGTCTCGAAGGAGGAGCCGTCCGCCCGCGCCAGCGCGTTCTTCGAGCGCAAGGTGTCGGTCATCTGCGAGAAGAACGCCGAGTGTTGCCATGCCGCCATGACCGTAGCGGAGACCAGGGACTATTGCCTCGATTCGACCGAGGACCTGAAGCGGCTCGGGTTCGACCTCGATCAGAGGCTGGAAGCCGCGCTCGCGGTCGGAAATGTGAGCTACGACGAAGCCGCGCGCGACGACTGCTTCGAGGCCGTTCGCGCGACGACGTGCAGCGATTGGCAGCACGCCGTCGCCGGGCAACCGATCGAGCCTTGTGGACGCGTCTTCGTCGGTAAACTGCCCGACGGCGCCAGTTGCTCGAGCTACTTCGAGTGCGCGTCGCAGTTTTGCGATAGCCCGTCGGGAGGCAGCGGGACGTGCAAACCGAAGGCAGGCGCCGGAGACGCCTGCGTCGACGCACACGACATGAGCTGCGCCGACGGTCTCGACTGCACCATCTTCGGTCAGGTTAAGCCGACGTGCGTCGCACGCGGCGAGCTGGGCGCGGCGTGCAGCGACGGTGAGCAGTGTTACTCGCAAGAGTGCGACGGCGGCTCGTGCAGCGCGGCCTGCTGGTCGAACCCGCTCTCGCACCAGATCGTCGGACTGTGAGCCGCGCTGCGACCTCCGCTAGACTACGAGAACCAAGCGATGAGCAGCACGATAGTTCCGTGGAGCGCGGGCACGTGGCAGACCCCACCGAAAGCGGTGCGAGAGGCGGGGAACCACCTCGTCGTGGAAGCCGCCCCGGGCAGCGACTTCTGGGAAGAGACGCTCTACGGCTTTCAGCACCGTTCTGGGCACGCTCTGCTGGCGCCCTGGGAAGACGACGCTGCCATCGAGGTCTCCTTCAGCCTGCGGGGGTTCAGCGAGCTGTACGATCAGGCAGGGCTCATGCTCTGGTACGGCCCTCGCCACTGGATCAAGGCGGGGGTGGAGCTCAATGACGGCGTTCCGCACGTCGGGGCCGTCGTGACGAACGAGCTTTCGGACTGGTCGCTGGCTCCAGTGCCTGATTGGACAGACTCCGTCGTCACCGTGCGCGCGAGTTACGCGAAGGGTGCGGTGATCATCCGCGCGAGCGCCAGCGGCGGCGCCTGGCGCATGCTGCGCGTGGCTCCTTTCCCGCATCCTGCCGGCAGGCACGCTGGTCCGTTCGTCTGCGCACCCAAGCGAGCAGGGCTGAACGTCACCTTCACCCGCTGGTCCCGCACGGCTCCCGACGAGGACCTTCACGTCGACCCGCCCCGCCCGCAACTTGGCTAGAGCGCAAAGCGGCGAAGGCAGCGCTCGCGTCCGCAAGGGCTGCCTTCGTCGGGTGAAAGTTGGTGGCGAAGCTATTGTTTGTCCGAGTCGCCGCTGCTCGAGCCGCCGCTGCTCGAGCCACCGCTGCCCGATCCGCCGTTGCTCGAGCCACCGTCGCCCGAGCCGCCGTCGTCCGCGCCGCCAGCACCGTCGTCGCCCGGGCAATCGCCGTGTCGCGAATCGCCGTCGTGACCGGACCAGTCGCCCCAGCCGCCGTCGTCATCGTCATCTTCGTCGTCGTCGTCCGGGCCACCCCAGTCGTGATCGGACCCGTCGGAATCATGGTCTCCGTCGTGGTCATGGTCATCGCCGGAGTCCGGGTCGCAGCGATCGCCGTCGCAGTTCGAATCGTCGTCCGAGTCGGCGCCAGCGCTGCCGTCTGGGCCATGATTCAGGCCGATCCTCGTGGAGCTGGGCGACGTGTCTTCGCTGCCTGAGCAACCCGTAAGGGTTGTGGTGAGAGGGAACAGGAACATGCCCGCAGCGATCAACGTCAGAGTGCCGAGTTTGTTTGTGTTCACGAGTGAACTCCTTTCGAATCCACTCAGTGAGTGCCAGTGCGACACGCGACGTATCAGAAAATCGTCGTCACTTCTTGTTTTGCTCGAGCTGGCGCGTCGCGAGTCCTCGCACGGCGAGAAACTCCTCGCGCAGGGCACCGTGGGCGAAGCGCCCTGCTTCGCGATCGAGCAGAGCGAGCGCTCGAGCCGCGTGCCCTTCGCGCACGTAGGTGCGTGCCTCCGCGAGCACGTCCGCGTCTTCCGCAAGCGGCGAGCTCGAGGCGGTGGCGGTGGTTCTCTCGACTCGACTCTGCGCGTCCGCAGGCCTGCTCCACCAGACGGCAAAAGCCGCGGCCGCAGACAGCGCGACGGCGGTCGCGACGACCTTCGCGCCGAACAGCCCGCGGGTGACCGCGCCAGTGCCAGCGGCGGCTCCCCAGGCGGCCGAGAGATCCGCAGTGGACGACGCGGCGGCAGCCTCGAGCTTCACGACCATGGCTGTCTTCAAGCGCTTGCGATCGCCGTCGGTCGGATCGTGAGCATGGCGGGCGGAATCGAGAATCGAACGGGCGTCGTCACTAAGGTCGTGCATGAGCTGTCCTCCATGCGTCGCGCGCACGATGCCGCGCCACTGCCTGCTCGAACTCTTGTCGGGCGACGCGCAGCCTCGAGTACACGGTGCGTAGGTTGGTGTTGGTGGCCTCGGCGACTTCTGGCGCCGTCATCTGTTCGAGCTCGGCGAGAATGAACACCGCTCGCTTGTCGGGGTCGAGTTGCTCGAGAAACTCCTGAAGCACCGCAGCCGCTTCCAGTTGCGCGGCCGACTCCAGCGGCCCCGGCTTCTTGTCTTCGATCACCGTCTGGCTCAGGCGGTCGTGGTCGTCCGTGCGCCGCCGAGCTCGCCGCTGACGACGCACGATGTTGAGCACGATGCCGAACAGCCAGGTCTTGATCTTCGAGCGTCCGTTGAAGTCAGCCAGACGCCGGTAGGCGACCAGGAACACTTCCTGATGAGCATCGTCGAGCGCGCTCTCCTGCACTCCCAGGCGCCGCAGGCTGCGCCAGACGAAGTCGAAGTGCGTCTGGTAAACCGTCGGAAAATCGCGCGGTTCTTCCACGACGCGCACGGGCTCGCTCCTGTCTGCGCTCTCCATGGCAGCGTTCGCTCGCTCGAATACGAACCCGGACGAGATGACCATCACCGCTGAGTGCCAGCGGTCGTCAGATAGTATCGAGAAAACGTGGTGCCGAGTATTTTCTAGCAGGAGCGGAAGATACGGGGACTTCTACTGACACCTGCCGTTCACACACGCTGGTTCCATGGGCGGCACGCAGGGTGGAACGGGGTCTTCGGGGCAGACGTCTTCGAAGTCGCCGCAGATGGCGCCTTCGATGAAGCCGAGACTTTCTTGAAAGTCGGCCTCGCCGGTGCTGGCAATGGGCGCCGAACAGGAGTGCGCGCACGAAACGCTGGTCCAACCCGTGGTGCAATCGGCGTCCGTGGCGCAGGGTGTGTTCGACCACAGCGCGGCGTCGTTCATCTGGCTGTGGGCTGCCGTCGTCCGGTCCTCGCAGCTGAGCGCGCCGAACGCGTACAGGGAGTAGTTCGTCTCGATCAGCCCGCCGTCGGTCTGGTACCCAGCCTCGTACTTTGCTGCGAGCGGTGACAGATCGAAGGTGAGGGTCGCCGTGAGGTAAGCCTCGCAGGTGTCGCCGTTGGCGTCGTGGAGCAAGATGAGCTCGGTCTGTACCGGGCTGCTCTCCAAGAAATGGGTGTAACACAGCGAGTACTCGTGGTCGGCGCAGCCGCCGCCGTGCGCGATCTCGATTTCGAGCAGGTCTCCGTTGTAGCGATGCCGCTGGTAGTCGAAGGGGTCCGTGGCGATATCGCCCTCGGGGCAGGGGAACACCAATGGGTGGCCGCTCGGTCCGGCGGTGCTCGTCCCGGCGCGGCAGAATCCCGCGTCGCAGCGGTGCTCCTCGCCGAGCGCCGAGCAATCGGCGTCAGCCGAACAGGCAACGTCGCAGACGGCGACGGCCCCCGGCTCGATGCTCGCATCCGTGCAGGTGGCGGCTTCAGCCAGGTCCGTGCACTCTGCCTCACCCACCACGCAGCCGCGCGTGCAGACGCCAGCGATACAGCTCAGACCGTCGCCGCAGCTGCTGGAGTCGCAGTGAACGAGGAAATGCGATTCCCCACCCGTTTGCGGGACGCCCACCGTGCCGCCGCAGCTGACGAGGAAAAGCCCTGCCAGCATGCGGCGCCAGCGGGCGCGACCCAGATCACGCTTCCTACTTGCTCGATTCATCGTCCACGTCCTTCTCACGATCCATCACGCACTGGCCGACGTACGTCACGACCTGCTCGTGGCGCTTCGGAAAGTCGACACCGCGATTGTGTTCCTCGACGCGTTTTCTGAGCTCACCGGAGTCGCGTCGCATGCGTTCGAGTTGAGCCTTGACCTCGCCCTCCAGCGGATGTCCGGGCCAGACGTCGAACGTGTAGGTGCTGCCGCCGATCGCCTCCTTGCGCTCGGAGTCGAAGCTCTGCAGCTTGAGGCGCTGGCAGATGGTCTGCACCACCGCCTGAAAGTGGTCGAACACGGCGGCTTCGAAGCCCACCGCCGAGCCGAGCGGGATCACGAATTCCCGGGCCGAAAGCGTACCGTCGGCGTGGCGCTCGACGCGGCCCTGGGCGAGCAGGTCGTCGACCACTCGGCTGGTGTCTTCCTTCGTGCGCGAGAGCAGCTCCGAAAGCTTGTCGACCGTCAGCCGATCGTCGCGAAACACGAACACCCAGGCCAGCTCGGCCAGGCCCGCGTCACTGGCGAGCTCGGACAGGCGCCCGAGCTCCTCGTCGCTGGCGGCGCGATACACGGCGCTGCGACCAGCACCGGAACAGAAGACGAGCCCGCTCTCCGTGAGATCGCGCAGCACGGCGGACACCTCGATCTCACCGTCCACCTCGAAGCGCTGGAGCGCTCGCTCGCGCGTGACCAGACCCTCGGACTTGACGAACTCGAGCACTGCTTGCCACAGGGTTCGTCCCCGCTCCGTCTCGGTCTCGCTCAGGCGCCGGACCTTGCGGATGTACGCGCGCAGCGCCATGCCGAACATATCGGCGCTGACCTTGCGGCTGACTCCCTGCGCTTCGAGCTCACGCGCCAGGTCCAGAAAGACCTGGTTGGCCAGGTGGGCGACGGGCGCGCGAATGCCGCCCGAAGTCGCGAGCTGCGCAATCAGCACCGTGACCTGCCGCACGATCGAGTCGATGAGCACCTGGACGTTCATGGCCGAGCCGTGAGACCACCATGCCCGAAGCAAACGGGCCACGGTAGATGACCCTCCGGTCACCCGCTGCGAGGTCGCCCGAAAGCCCGTCCCCGCGGGGATTCTCGAAAAATCCGCACGGCCTGCGCTGGGCCAGCCCTATCATTCGTCGTGTGGTTACCCGGGCTCGTTTCAGCGCTGCGCTAGCCGGCTGGCTGGTGGTCGGAGTTTGGGCGGCGGCGGCTTGTTCCAGCGACGACTCTGGCGGGGCGAAGTTCCAGCCTGCGGCGGCGTGTGTGGCCGGTGAAACGTACGCTTGCCGCGGACCCGACGGCTGCGACGGCGAACAGAGCTGCCTCCGCGACGGCTCCGGTGTCGGCCCGTGCGAGTGTGAGGCACCAGCATCCGGTGGCGGCGGTGGTGCGGGCGGTGAGGCCGGTGCTCGCGGCGATGCGGGCATGGATGGCGCGGGCGACGCGGGTGGTGCGGGCGGCGCAAGCAGCGCGAGTGACGGGGGTGCAGGTGGCACCTGCTCGGATAGCTGCTTCTTGACCGATCCGACGACCTGCAGCGACGGCGTGCTGAGCTACTGCACCGACTTGTTCGCCGAATGCGCCAGCGTCATGAGCTCGAGCTGCACGACCGGATTTTGTGCCGACGAGCAGAGCTGCGGCACCTGCCCCCAGCAGTGCACGAAGGACGCGACGGGGTGCGCCAAGGGCGCCATGCGAACCTGTCAGACGGACGCGCGCGGTTGTCTGGTCTGGGGCGAAGCGGAGTCGACCTGCGCCAGCGGCGTTTGCGCCGACGACGGCCAGACCTGCGGGGTGTGCTCGAACGAGTGTCCGACCGCGGGCGCCACCGAGTGCGAAAACGACCAGGTGCGTAGTTGCTACGAGGATGCCTACGGCTGCCGGTCGTGGTGGTACTGGTCCGACTGCGTGCTCGGGGCCTGCGGCGATGCCACGCACTGCACGCCGGGCTTCTCGCAGACCGAGCGCGGCACGCCGCTCGACGACGCGCCACGCGCGCTGGTCATCGACCACTTCGGGGCCATCGTGACGGTCGGTGGCTATCACCGCTACGATTTGAACCTCGGCGACCACACCCCGGAGTTCGACGCTCACCTCTACTCCCGGAGCGTCAGCGGGAGCCTGCAACTTTTCGAATCCTGGGGCTCGGTCACGGAGGCGGACGAAGCCGTCGCGATCGCCGTCACCAGCGACAATAGCTACGTCGTCGTCGGCTACACCGACGGCACGCTGGCGCAGGTTCCGAGTCACGGTGGCCGCGATCCCTTCCTGTCCAAGTGGATTCCGGGCCAGAGCAACGAGGCGCCCGTGCTGGAGTTCTCCCGGCAGTGGGGTTCGACCGAGGACGAGCAGGCGGTTTCGGTGGCGCTCGATCGCGACGACACCGCTTACGTACTGGGCGACGACGGCGGCGATGTGTTTCTGACCCGCTGGGACAGCGCTGGCAATTTTCTGGGCACGCAGCAGCTCGGAACGACGGCGCTCGATCGCGCCGCGAGCGTGGTGGTCGACAGTCAGGACAACGTGATCATCGCAGGCAGTACCGAGGGCGCCTGGCCGACTCGAACCAACGCCGGCCAGGGCGATGCGTTCGTCTTGCGCCTCGATTCCGACGGAAGCGCGGCCATGACCACTCAGTGGGGCAGCGCCGGCGATGAGCAGCTAGCGCAGATGATTCGCGGCCGGGACGGCGACATGCTGGTGCTCGGCACGACCGACGGCGTCGTTGCCGGCAGCGCCTCCGCGGGTGGCAGGGACGTGTTCCTGACCAAGGTCGATCGGACCGGGGCAGTGCTCTTTTCGCAGCAGTGGGGGACCACGGCCGATGACGTCGCCGCGGCGCTGGCGCAGGCGCCGACCGGCGAGATCTTCGCCGCCATCACCGTGAACGACGCCGAGCAAGGCTGCGTCGCCGGCCAGGCGCTGCTGCTCAAGTGGGACGAGGACGGCACGAACCCGGACCCTCGGTTGTTCGACACCTGCGACGAGGACCGCGCCACGGCGCTCACCGTCGATCCCAACGGTACCGTCTACCTCGCCGGCCTGACCTACGGCTCGTTCGTCAACGCCACGAACAGCGGCGGCAGCGACATCTTCATGATCATGTCGCAGAACCTCTACTGACGTCTTCATGACCTTCGAGAACAGCACTCCGCAGTTCGTCTTCAAGATCTGCCGAGCCAGCGAGTGGCGGACCTTGCAAGCGGAGCAGGAGTGGCGGGGCAGCCCGCACGATGTTCGCGACGGCTTCATCCATCTTTCGACCCAGGCGCAGGTCG